>JAAYAE010000021.1 GCA_012719555.1 Acholeplasmataceae bacterium
ATAACTATTTTTCAACCTACCTGTACAAATTTAGAAGAATTCAAAGGGGTGAATTTTTTATAAACAACCCAGCTGACCTGGTTTTCGCCCCCACACTCGCCTGCTGGAGGGTTTGCTCCTAAGCCTTAGCTCCCCACTACTACCTCTCTCGCTTTTCGCGGCAGGTCTTACACCTAAGCTGCACCGTGCTCACAATACTTTGATTGCTTACGTGGATCGTTTTGCCTGCAACTGGCATCGACTTTCAACCACAGACCTGAGTTGTTTACTTTCCAATTATAGTGGTAACAAGAAATTTTAGCAACTTAAATTTTCTTACCACAAACCGTTTTTTTATAGTATACTATTAAGAGTTTCAAAGAAACCCATGAAGGTGGATTAACATGCTTACGATACCACAATTTTTAGAATTCCCATCAGATGAAGATTCTTTAGAAACTATCGAATTCTTCTTGAAGATGCTAGAAAAAAAGAATAGCGCCTTATATTTACATAGCCAACAAGTGGCAAATTATTCTGTAAGTACGGCAGCAAAAATGGGACTTCCCTTAGCTGAGGTAGCTTGTATAAAAACAGCAGCCTTGTTGCATGATATTGGACATTTAGCTATTCCCAACACAATTTTAGTTAAATACCCTTATCTAAGTACCAGAGAGTTTTCTACCTACAAGAACCACGCTTTGGCTGGGTCCAGTATGTTGGAAAATATTCCTGAATTCAGTCACATTATGAAAATAATACTTCACCACCATGAAAATTGGGATGGAACCGGATATCCCAAGCGATTGAAAGGTGTAAATATTCCTCTTGGTTCCAGAATCATTTCCGTAGCAAACTACTATGACCGCACCATTAATCCTTGTACCAAAAATTGGGAAAAATCCCATACAATAGCCGTGAAAGAATTGCACAATCTAGCTGGGATTCATTTCGATCCAGATGTTGTACAAGCCTTCTTAAAAGCACTTACACCCAATATAAAAAATGAGACTAATGCTATTATATGAAATACAAAAAATGAGACTAATGCTATTATATGAAATACAAAAAATGAGACTAATGCTATTATACAACACAAAAAAGGCGACCTTATGTCGCCTTTTTTGTCGCCAAAATCCCGAAAATATTGTCCAGCCAAACTACACTTGTGCCCCACCGGCAAAAGCTAAAGCCCATATTTTAGCAGCTCCGGCTTTTTTTAAAGTTTTAGCTGCTTCTTCCATTGTTGCTCCACTGGTAAAAATATCATCAACTAAAAAAATGTCTTTACCAAACACGTTTTCTCGCACAACAAAGCAATTTTTCACATTTTTCCTACGTCTATTTTTATTAAGTCCATATTGCGGTACAGTTTGTAATACTCGTTCTAAAGCCTCACACCAAATAAGCTCTTCTCTTTCTCCCCATGGTTTAAAAATATCCGTGGGAACATCATAACCTCTTGCCTTAAATCTAGCAGTATCTGTTGGAACCGGTATTAGCAACATATTTTCTGATAACTCCCAGTTTGCCCCCAAATCTGCACAATAACAAACCTTTTTTATTTCTTCAGCAGCACGAGGTAATAACTGCCGCTTTTTTTCAAACTTGATTTTATGCAAAGCAGTTTTCACGCCTCGTTCGTAGCTGTACAATAAACAAATACCGTCTAAATGCCTGCATCCATAGCCTGTCGGATATAAAAAGCGTATATCCTGTAGCTGCCTGCGGCAAGAAGCGCAAAACAACTCTTGTTTTTGCACCTTTCCATGACAATTTAAGCATTTAGCAGGGAAAAATACATCCTCTAGCAAACATAAAAATTTCATCATAGCCTGGCACCCCTATTGCATAAATGAGAAGTTAACCTTCTCCTATAACGTCTATTTTAGAATATTGCTTAATTGAAATTTTGTATATCTTGTAGTCTTTCCGCAAGTAGTGAATAACGTTTTCTTGTTTTGTCATTATTTACTGCAATATTAAGTGCACTATAACTGCCAACTAAAACCACCTTATCCTTAGCCCTAGTAACACCTGTGTACAACAAATTCCTTTGCAAAAGCATATAATGACTGCGCACAAAAGGCATTATTACTGTGCCGTATTCACTTCCCTGGGCTTTATGCACGCTCATAGCGTAAGCTAGCTGCAAATCATCAATTTCTCCTGCAGCATAGGTTACATCCTCACCTTCTGTTCTATCAGGAAAGCCTGCCACAATATTCCTTCCATTAATAGCTTTAATACAGCCAATATCTCCATTAAAAACATCTTTTTCATAATTGTTGCGAATTTGCATAATCTTATCGCCTACACGCAAAATAATACCGCCCGTATTAATTTCCCCTTTCCCTGGACGCGGTGGATTCATACGTTTTTGTATCATTGCGTTAAGATTTTGCACACCGCAGGGATTTTTATGCATAGGGGACAAAACTTGTACATCCTGCCATTTACCATTTCCTGTAAGCTTAGCATAAAGGTCTACCACGAATTGTGCTGCTTCTTCTTCCTTTTCAAATTCATGAAAAGTAAAATCACTATCAACTTCAAATTCCGGTGGCAATCCACGGTTAATTCTATGAGCATTACGTACAATAGGGCTCAATTCCGCTTGCCTGAAAACATTCTCTAAACGTACTACCGGCATAGATTTACTGCGAATAATATCTTTCAAAACTGAACCTGGTCCAACAGATGGCAGCTGATCCACATCTCCTACTAAAATCAAGCGGCAGCCAATTGGTATTGCCCTTAGCAAATAATACATTAAAGCAATATCAAGCATGGAAGCTTCATCAACAATAATAGCATCCGCTTCCAAAGGATTTTCTTCGTTTCTTCCCCAAAATTGTCCATCACCTGCAGGCGTGTAATCTAGCAAGCGATGCACTGTAGTTGCGCTCTGACCTGCTGACTCCGACAAGCGTCTAGCTGCTCTGCCAGTAGGTGCTGCTAATAAAATCTTGCAGCCAGCTTTCTCCAACACTGATAAAATGCCCTTAACAACTGTGGTTTTACCGGTTCCAGGTCCACCCGTTAAAACAAAAACTCCGTGCTCTACAGAAGCTTTGACAGCTTCTTTTTGTTCTTCGGCCAGTTCAATATGTTCCTGATCTTCCCAGTTTTTTACAATAGTTTGATAATCTACTTTCCACAATTTATTAACGTTATCCCTTAAAGCCAACAATCTATGCGCTACCCCTGTTTCTGCTCGATATAAGTACTCCGGATATACAAGGCGTACTCCTCCTAAAGTTTCTGTCCTCACTAAATCAGCCTTTATTAACTGATTAAAAACCTCCGCAGCTTCCAATTCGTCAATTTGCAAAAGACCTGCTGTTACTTCCAATAGTGTGTTGTCAGGAACACAAGTATGCCCTTGAGAAGATGCCTGTAAAAGAGCATAGTTTATGCCAGCTTTAATACGCTCACTATCGTTGAAATCATGCCCTAACGCCAGAGCAATTTTATCAGCAGTCTTAAACCCTATGCCAACAACATCAGTAGCTAAACAATAAGGATTATTTTCAATACGTGTGATAGCGGTAGCACCGTATGTTGCTTGCAATTTTGGTGCATAATTTTAACTAATACCGTGTTCTTCTAAGAATACCATCAGTTCACGCATATCGCTAAGAGCTGCATAAGAATTTATGATATCCTCGGCCTTCTTTTTCCCAATTCCGGTAATTTCAGTCAAGCGGTAAGGATCAGTGCTTATAATTTCCAATGCAGCATCACCAAAACGTTCTATAATACGTGCAGCCATAGCTTTCCCTACCCCATGTATAGCTCCACTCCCCAAAAAGCGTTCTATACCAACGGCGGTGGAAGGTTTTACTGATTGCCAGATAGTTGCCTGAAATTGCCTGCCAAATTTAGGATGTTCTCCCCACTTGCCTTTCATCTTAACAACTTCTCCAACAAAAGGAGCAATGCCGCGATAAACTACGCAAACACTTCCGGTTTCCTTGCTTTTAGCCCGGAAAACACAGAAAGCACTGTCAGCGGATTGAAAAACGATGTTCTCTATTAAAACCTCTAATTCATCCATAATACACCTCATGCCCTACTATAATGCAACTATTATAACATATTGAATTATATAAAACTGCCTTTCATTGCTTTAAACCACTATGAAATTATCACTGCCTATTTAAGTCTTTTAATACTAGAATAAGCACCACTAAGTCTGACGGCTTAGTGGTGCTTATATATTTATTTTTCTGATTATTATTCTGCAAATTCCATATATTAGCTGTGATTATTTGTAATTAATTTTTCAATCGCCCTCACCGACATGTTGTTCAGTGTTGTCATTTGTGTAATGTCTATGTTGCTCATATTTTCTATGTTGCTCATATTTTCTATGTTGTCTTCTAATTTCTTCTCTTTGACGTTGTATTCTTTTTTCTTCTCTTTGCTGTTGAAGTCTCTTTTCTTCTTTCCGGCGCTGTATTCTTTGCTCTTCTCTCTCTTTTTGAAGTCTATGTTCTTCTTTTTGGAAATGAATTCTTTGCTCTTGTCCATTTTCAGAATTGTAAGAAGCTGCCTCTGCAATAATTGGTAACCCCGCCGAACCTACAAAACCTACTAATACTAGTACTGCTATTATTTTTTGCATTTTGTTCATTAGCATTATAATCACTCCTTTTTTCTGACCAACACACCACTATTACCATATTTATAGTAACAGTAATATATGTCAAAATTATGTTAAAAATAATATAAACAACTTTATGAGCATATTTTTTTGCTAAATCTATCTTTTTTCTTAATTTTGCTACCGCTTAATTCGCTCCTTGTGTCTGTTTATAACTGACTGCCACCTTATTTTTTGACACAAACTACTAAATAAGCTATAATTACAACACTAAATCGTTTAATAAGGATGTGTACGTTAGGTGAAATTCAAAGGGACACAGATTGCTATTGATATGTACAGTTGCAACGGTAACATTATCTCCAATAAGGATCTTGTAAGAGAAGTCTTAGAAAGAGCTACTACTGAGTACGGTATGGAAAAACAGTCCATATATTATAATGATGACCAAGGAGACGGGGAATTTTCCTACATCATCCCGTGTAATCGTGGTCACATTAATGTTCACGTTTACCCTGTTTTAGGTTTTGTAGCTGCAGATATTTTCACTGTAAATGATACTGCAAGTCCAGAAAAACTTGCTATTTTCTTGCGCAAAGAATTTTCTCCTGATAAGTCCAAAATTACGTTCTTGCAACGTGGTGATTTCGGTTCTCAATTCGATATGAAGCCTCATCGTCGCTCACAGATTAAAACTATCCGCCGTGCCAAACACGCGGGAGAAGTACTAAAAAAACTAGTGCTAAAACCAAAATCTCTATAAAATCATGGTAGGGTTTTCTGCAGAGGAAAGCCCTTTTTTATTGCAAAATTTATGTTACAATAAACAGATAGATAGGAGGAAGTATGAAATATTTATTTTGGGACATTGATGGAACATTATTATTAACTCAAAGAGCAGGTATTGATGCTTTAAAAGAAAGTATGCGTATTCGCTATGGAAAAAATGATTTCGAATTTTCCCATAGTTTAGCCGGACGCACAGATTCTTTTATAATAAAGAATGCAATTACAGAAATTAAAGGTAAGTGTACTGCTTCTGATGCCGCAGGTTTACTTATTACCTATAACAAAATTTTGCCACAATTTTTGGCTACTCACAAGGGTAGTTTATTGCCAAATGTAAATGAAACCTTGGACTTTCTTAGTACTAAAAAAGATTATTGTTCTGCCCTCTTAACCGGTAATTGCAGTAGAGCTGCTTATGAAAAAGTATCTTACTATGGTGTGCAAAAATATTTCAATTATCAGCTTAGTACATTTGGGGAAATTAGCGAAGACCGCAAAATTCTTGCCCAGGCTGCTTTACAAAAACTTTATGTACAAAACCCTGAAATTAATAGCAATGACATTTATATCATCGGTGATACACCCCACGATATAATGTGTGCTAACTCTATTGGCGTCAAGTGTCTAATAGTAACAGCAGGGTCATCGTATACAGAAGCACAACTAAACGAATATAAACCTTGGAAGATTATTTCCTGCTTACCGCGCAATCCGCAAATATTTTTAGATCTTTTGGAAGAATAGGTGTACTAATGAAAAAAATACTTATTTTTACATGTGCTATATTGTGTTTCTTTACACCTGTCTATGCCTACAGTCAAAAGGATGTTAATACCCTTTTGTCTAGCAAAAATTGCCCTAACGGAGACCTGTCTGGGGCTCAATTACAAAATGCAGATTTGACTGGAGCTAATCTCTCGGGTGCTAACTTGTGTTTTGCTAATTTAGAAGGTGCGATCTTAGAAAACGCTAATTTAAAAAGCGCTGATTTAGTAAAAGCTAATGTGAAAACTGCCTACTTAGCCGGAGCCGACTTAGATGGAGCCGATTTGTCCTCTGCGAATTTTTATAGAGCTTGCTTAAACAGGGCCTCATTAGTTGGCACCAAAGCTTTTCGCACAAATTTTTCTCATGCTTTGCTTACCTTTGCCAATTTTTATGTTGCCGATATGCAAGAAGCTAATTTTGATTATATAAATGGTCATTTAGCTAATTTTGTTTCCACCAATCTGGCACAATCTTGGCTTTATAATGCTGATTTACGCTCTAGTAATCTAACTAATGCCAATCTTTATAATGCCAAACTACAAAAAGCAAATTTAACGGAAGCTAATTTGACAAACGCAAATTTAACCAATGCCATTTTGCGCGACACCAATTTGAACCTAGCAGACCTGACTAATGCCAATCTTGATGAGACAGATTTATTAGCTGCTAGCATGCAAGGAACAAAATTTACCGCCAATGAATTAAAAACTGCCAGAACAAAGTAATCGGGTTCATAAAGAACACAAAAGCCTTCACTTGGATACCATCCAAGCGAAGGCTTTTTAATTATATTAATTCTTAGTGATGAAACAAACGAAGACCTGTCATAGCCATGGCTATGTTATATTTATCACAGGTTTCAATGACATTATCATCACGTATAGAACCCCCTGCTTGAGCTATATAGTCTACACCGCTACGATGCGCACGTTCTATATTATCGCCAAAGGGGAAGAAAGCATCAGATCCCAGTGCTACACCATGCAAATTGAGAAGCCATGCTTTTCTTTCTTCTTTTGTTAATACTTGTGGTTTTTCTGTAAAAAAGTGCTCCCAAATTCCATCAGCTAAAACATCCATATAGTCATCTGAAATATATACATCAATGGTATTATCCCGATCAGGCCTGCGAATAGCTTCTTTAAATGGCAGCCCTAAAACCTTGGGATTTTGTCTTAACCACCAGTTATCCGCTTTTGCTCCTGCCAATCGAGTACAATGTACACGTGACTGTTGTCCTGCACCCACGCCAATAGTTTGACCATCTTTTACGTAGCAAACAGAGTTTGACTGGGTATACTTCAACACAATCAACGCTATAAGCAAATCTCTTTGTGCTAATTCAGGAATGCTTTTATTTTTAGTTGGTCGCTCTAAAAGCAATTTTTTATTAATTTTAACTTCATTTCTCCCCTGCTCAAAAGTAATACCGAATACTTCTTTTGTCTCTATGGGATTTGGTTTGTATGCCTGATCAATTTTGATAACATTATACGAACCTTTACGTTTTGTGCGCAATATTTCCAAAGCTTTGTCCGTATACCCCGGAGCAATAACACCATCAGATACTTCACGTGACAACATGGTAGCAGTTTCTTCGTCACAAACATCAGACAAAGCTACAAAATCGCCATACGAAGACATGCGATCAGCGCCACGAGCACGAGCATAGGCAGTAGCTAACGGTGATAACTTCAAATCATCCACATAGTAAATCTTCTTAAGGGTATCACTCATTGGCTGCCCAACTGCGGCACCTGCTGGACTAACATGCTTGAAAGAAGCTGCAGAAGGCAAACCTGTTGCTTCTTTTAGTTCCTTGACTAATTGCCAGCTGTTAAAGGCATCAAGAAAATTAATATACCCGGGACGTCCATTTAACACTTCAATAGGCAAATCACCGCCATCACGCATAAAAATACGTGCTGGATCTTGATTTGGATTGCAGCCATACTTTAATTTTAAATCTTTCATAGAGTAATCCTCCTTCTCATACATCAAAAAAGCCGCCACTCTAGGCAACTTTCTGCCCAGACGGTCGGCTAATCATGATTATGCTCCACGTGGTTATCCACTTCCGTCAGTTACATAATCTCATGCCTAAATTATACAATTGAGAGCCTCTCTTGTCAATAAACGTCACAACATGATTTCGCTTTTGTTTTTATTCTATTGGTTCTGCATCCAACAAAGCACAAATTTGTTCTTTAAAAGCTTTGAATTCTTTCCAAAAAAAATAGTCTATAATACCATAAAGAACTATGGTAACAAGTATAGGCAAAACAATTGCCTTGCCACCCCAATTAGCAACATTGGTAAAATCAGAAAATATAAGTCTGCCATAAAATTCAAACCAAACAAATATAAAACCTATAATAACAATATTTAGACGAGCTTTAATATGGATAA
>JAAYAE010000022.1 GCA_012719555.1 Acholeplasmataceae bacterium
CCGGTTGCAGGGGTATGTAATAGCAAAGGCTAGATATGAGTTTTACCAATGCAATTATCCGAAAATGTTGGTAAAAAGCAAAATTGGTTTGTTTCCTCATGCTTGGGTATTATGTAAGAACTATGCTTGCCCAAAAGATGAAGAAGCAAGAGCTATATATCTAAATGCCGATAACTTCATTAAATCTTTTTTTAAAGAGTACATAAGTTACAAAAATGTAGGCAAAAAAGAACGCTTGTCTCTGTGGTTGTATGCGTATTTCACGAAACCAGTCCGTTTTTGGAAGGCAATAAAAGGCAGAAATAGTAAAAGACTAAGTTTAAATTAATTTACATGGAGAAAAAATATTAAGCTTATTAAAATCGTTCCCGTTTATAATTTTGAACCGTATATTGAACAATGTTTAGAATCTATTCATTCCCAAATATTTAAAGATTTCGAATGTATCATGATAGATGATGGTTCTACAGATAAAAGCGGAGATATTTGTAAGGTGTATGCTGATAGAGATAGCCGTTTTCATTTTATCCGGCAGCAGAACAAAGGGGTTAATTTTGCCAGAGATACTGCTTTACATCAGGCTACAGGGGAATATGTAGGTTTTGTTGATGCTGACGATTATATAGATAAAACCATGTTTTCTGAATTAATGGGCAGCGCCTTGGAAAACAAAGCAGATATAGTGATTTGTAATTGGTGGGAAATTGGAGAAAATTTTTGTAAACCTTTCATGCATTATAATGTTAACGGCAGCATTGCTAAAGAATTAGCAATGCTGAATTTGGCATCAGATAATATATCAAGTCATCTATGGAACAAAATTTTCAAACGTCACCTTTTGTATGGGGCTGAATTATTATTTACGGCAAAAAATATGGGCGACTATTCATGGATGCATTATATTTTTCACAAAGCTGTTAATTTCTTTTATGTTGATAAGAAATTATATTTTTATAGGTATAGGGTGGATAGCATTATACATAATACTAATTTGACTAAGATGGTTCAACGCTATGCTATTGCTAAGGAACGTCGGGATTTTTATGAGCTTTATTATCCACAGATGTTAGTATTTGCTAATGTAGGGGCATTTAAGCAGGCATGGAATTTATGCAAGAATTATGCCTGCCCGTTGGCATCAGGTGAAAAGGAAACATATTTATAGGCAGATAGCTTTATCAAAGAATTTGCCAATGAATATATAAATGTGCTAAAGGTTGGTAAAAAAGAACGTATCTCTCTCTGGCTTTATATACATTTTAATAAAGGTGTACGCATGTGGAAAAGTTTAAGAAAAAAAATAGTGTTCTTACACTGAAAGGTGGAGCTATGCATTGTTTAGAAAATTTCGTCAAAAACTAAAAGACTGTCACCAGCACCGCAAAGATAGTCGCTATTGGCACGAGAAAATAGCGAGTTTGCTTAGTGGCAAGGAAAATATGCCGGCTGATTATGAAAAAGAAATAAAAACCTTTTACAAGCAATATGGTCTTAACGTCTCTACCCAATGGCACAAACGTTATCTTGATATTTTACATATGCGTGACGTACGGTTTATTCCCGAAGACTTGTTTTATGTTGACATTGAACCTAGGCTTAATAATCTTATCTATCGTGATGGCATTGACGATAAAAACATGTATGACCTGCTTTTTAAGGCCCGGGGAGTACGACTGCCGGATACGGTAATTAGAAATATTAATGGCTATTGGCTTGATGAAAATTACGAATTATTGGATCCGGCTGCCGCAATAAAATTGTGCTTAAACGAAGAAAAGCTTATCATAAAAAAAACAGTAAATAGTGGTGGTGGGAACAATATTATAGTTTTAAGGGGAGCGGAAATAACAGGCGAAAATCTGCGCCAAGTTTTTTCTCAGTTAGGTGGAAACTTAGTTGTTCAAAAACTACTACAGCAACACAAACTCTTAAATGAAATTAATCCTGCTTCAGTTAATACTATTCGTATTATTACAATAATGCTGCACAATGAGGTATTGGTTGTACAATCCGTATTGCGCATGGGGGTAGGTGCATCTTATGTAGATAATATTTGCGCCGGAGGCATGGCTGTTGGGATTACAAATAAAGGCACTTTAAAAGAATATGCCTATGATGCTCAGAACAAAAAACAGCCTAACCACTTGACTACAGGTTTTCTTTTTAAAGATGTATGTCTGCCTCATTACAAAAATGTAGAAAGCATAGCAAAGGACATGCATAAAAGGTTTGCCCAATTTAGATTAATATCATGGGATTTTGCTATAGCAGATACAGGACCCGTACTTATAGAGTTCAATCTCAAATATCAAGGCATGGATTGTTTTCAAATATTTAATGAAAGACCATTTTTCGGGGAATTAACAAACGAAGTATTAAAAGAGCTTTTTGGTAAAAAAACCAACTAGAGGGGTTATAATGAATAAAGAACTGAAGCGAATTATGCGTAATGATATCTTTTATGGGGTTACAAGGTTTTTTAATTTTAATAGCGAAAAATTTAAAATTAAATATAGATATATGTCCACCTTGAGACAAGAATTTAAAAAAAATATGGGTTATGACCTGAATATAGAAGACCCAAGGACTTTCAATGAAAAAATTCAATGGTTGAAGATTCATTATCGTGATCCACTTATGGTTACCTGTGCAGACAAGGTAGCCGTACGCAATCATGTTGCCAACCTGATTGGTATAGAGCACTTGGTGCCGGGCTATGGCATTTGGGATCATGTTAATGATATTGATATAGAAGGATTACCACAACAATTCGTTTTAAAAACTAGTCATGCCTCAGGACAATTTATAATTTGTAAAGATAAAGCTGTTTTAGATTGGGATGAGGGATTACATAAGTTGCAAAGATGGCAGCACAAGAATTATTATTATACCAGCGGGGAATGGGTCTACAAGGATATCAAACCAAGACTTATTTGCGAGAAATTTTTGGAAGACAATATTGCGGATTACAAAATACAGTGTTTTAATGGCGAACCCAAAATGCTATATGTCTGCACTGATCGCGCCAATCAATTAAAAGTAAGTCACTTTGACTTAGAATTTAATTTATTAAATATTGAGCATAAGCACAAAAGCCATATTGAAAATATGCAAAAACCTCAGCACTTTGATCAAATGTTAGAAATAGCCAAGATATTGTCAGAGGGGTTTCCTTATGTACGAGTAGACCTTTATGAGAGCAAGGGGAAGGTGTATTTTGGAGAACTAACCTTCACCCCGGCTAATGGAATGTGTCCATTTGAACCACAAAAGTGGGATTTTGTTATGGGTGACATGCTGGATTTATCCAAGGCAGATAAAAAA
>JAAYAE010000198.1 GCA_012719555.1 Acholeplasmataceae bacterium
AAATACTGGGCTTTATTTTTTATTGTTCCTATTTTATATTATCAGTGAAATATTTAGCACATTCCAGTGCTGCATCATAACCTTCTTCAAAAGCCCACTCAACCATACCGCTGCCTCTGCGAGCATCTCCAGCTGCGAAAATACAAGGTTCTGCCGCTAAAAACAATCCTCCTAGGGTGGCGATTGTTCCCATAGGAGTTCTCTTGACTCCGAACTTTTCAAAAACAATTGCTTCAGGGCCGGTAAAACCAACTGATACCAATACCAGCTGTATTGGTAAAACCTGGGTAGTACCCTCAATTTCCTTGGCAACAGGCATCCCACTTTTACTCTGTCCCCATTCTAAGCGGCACAACTCTACCCCACTGACATTTCCCTTATCGTCCCCAAGCAAACTTTTCACCTTGGTATTGTATTGAAGGGAAACATCACCTTTTACTAGTTTGCAAAACCCTTCTTCACTAATTCTTGCCATATTGCAATCCTGGCGCTCCACCTGTAAAATTGAGTGCGCCTCATGGGCCAGAGCTAAGGCCGCACAGTCTGTACCTGTATCGCCACCACCAATAATCAAGACATCCTTACCTTCAGCGCTAATAAAAGTTCCTGCGTTCAACTGATTATCAAGCAGACTTCTAGTTGTAGATATTAAAAAATCTTTGGCATAATATATTCCTGCTAATTTATTTCCTGGAAGTTCTAAAGAGCGTGGCTCAGCAATACCGGTACAAATCACTATAGCAGCATAGTGTTTTTTGATTTCTTCCCAGCTAGTATTGGTGCCAACCTCAGCATTAAGACGAAATTCAACGCCGGCTTCCTCTAGACCTCTTACTTTGGCTAATAATATTTCTTTGGGAAGCTTAATGTTCGGTACACCATACATAAGCAGACCTCCCGGTCTATCATCCCGTTCAAATACCGTTACTTTAAACCCCAACTGATTTAAAACATTTGCGCAGCCTAGCCCAGCCGGTCCGGAACCAATTATTGCTACTTTTATTTTTTCATGGGCAATAGGCAACTTTGCCGCAGTCACTTTATATGTGAAAGCTTTTGTAAGGATATAATCTTCCAGCTCACGGTTCTCTGCCCATAGTTGCAAACGCGCAGGCAAAGTAAGCTGCAAAAATTTCTCCCTGGTAATAGGAATTTTATGTTTTACCATTTAAATGCCTCCCGCCAAATATTGTTTACCACTTTAAATTTTATTATTTAATTATAAAAGACAACAGCAAATTTAATAACCATGCAGCTATTAAAGTTTGAATAACCCCAAATATTTTTTTCCTTACAGCAATAAAAGCTGCCGCTAAAACCAAAAGACCCGCTAAATCAGTAGAGGCAAGATTTGTTGGTATTTTTTGTGTATTCCAAATAGCTAAAGTAAAAAACATAACTCCGGCTGAAGCAATCAACCCAATAACTGCTGGGCGTAACCCATTTAAAATACCCCTAATAGCACCTAAATCACCATATCTAGCCAAAAGTTTTGCTAGAATAATCATAATTATAAAAGACGGTAACACAAACCCCACCGTTGCGGTAATAGCACCACCTATGCCGGCAACTTTTGTGCCTACAAACGTTGCTGCATTAATACCAATAGGGCCTGGCGTCATCTGTGATATAGCAAATATATCCAAAAACTCGGGCATTGTAAGCCAATGATGTAACTCTATAACTTGGTGTTGAATCAAAGGAACAGAAGCATACCCACCACCTACGCAAAAAACACCAACCCAACAAAAACTAATAAATAATTCCCAATAAATCAAGATGGTTGCTCCTTTCACTCATATTTTTTATCTTGTAATAAAAATAAGCCTATAAGCGCATCAACTAAAACAATATACATCATATTAAAATTGAAAAAGTAGTTGGCAATAAAAGTTCCCAACGTAATCATAATTGGGAAAGCAACCTTTTTACTCCATTGTTTTTTGAGCAAATCATACATAACCTGTATAATAAGTGCGGTAGCCCCGCACTGCATACCTTTTAGAACAATCTGCATATAATGGTTTGATGCAAAAAAACTATAAAAATAAGAAATTATGGTCAGTGTAATAAGCGGAGGTAATACCGTAGCAAAAGTAGCACAAAAAGCGCCTCGCAACCCGGCCATTTTGTACCCCATTATAATAGCAGCATTAACCGCAACTACACCTGGTGCTGACTGCGCTACAGAAACAAGTGTTAACGTTTCTTTGTCATCTAGCCAGTGATATTCATCAACAAATTTTGCCTTTAATAGCGGAACTATAACATATCCGCCGCCCACAGTGAAAGTGCTTATTAAAAATGTGGATTTAAAAAGTTTCCAATAAAAATCTTTGTCGCGCGTATTTTCCTGCTCCAATTTAACCCTCCAATTTGCATATTTTAGCAATGTTTCAAAACAAAGACACTAGCAAAGAAAACTTTACTAGCGTCTTTGTTTATCTATTATTTTATATATTCAGTTTCTAATTTTTCAAATGTGCCATCGAAGGTTTTCTCTTCCATAAACATATTAACGTAGTTTAAGAAAATTTGATCTCCCCGCTGCATTAGAATTCCAAAATCGTTCTTTGTGAAAGGACTATTGATCAAAGGTGCAGACAACTTGTTATTGTCGCGAACATACCGACGAGCTTCCATAGTTTCCGTAATCATTACATCTGCTTTCCCTGCAGCTACCAAACCTGGAATTTCAGCATTTTGTGCATGTACAATTAACGTACATTGTGGTAAATTTTCTTTGGCAAATTTTTCATTAGTACCGCCTGGGTTAACCATAACTCTTACTGATTTTTTATTCAAGTCAGCAAGAGAGTTGAATTTTTTAGTATCAGTTTTACGACACAAGATAGTTTTACCAAACACTAAATAACCATTAGACATAGACATTTGTTTTGCTCTGGCAAAAGTTCTGGTAATACCACACATGGCAATATCAAATTTTCCAGCCAAAGTATCAGCAGTCAACGTCTTCCATGTAGTTGGCACCCATTGAACTTGGACTCCCAAGGACTGAGCAAGCAATTCAGCAGCGGCAGTATCAAACCCTTCATACTTACCTGTATCTTTATTTAAATAAGACATGGGTTTGTAATCCCCGGTTGTGCCCACCATAATATAGCCTCTGGCAACTATTTCATCTAGTTTGCTATCTGCTGCATAAGCTCTTACACCTGTATTGCAGATACCCACAACAACTACAAACAAAACCACCTGCAGTAATATTTTCCAAGCCTTACACATACTACCAGCCTCCTCTACAACTATCGTTATTATATTATAAACCAGAGAAACGCCTATTACAATAATACGTACGGTATTCTTTACGTTAACCTAGCCATTTGACAGTGCTATTTTTTTCTTGTAGACTCTTAGTAAACCATTTTGAAAAATAAGTTAACGAAGAAGGTATGTAAATGTACAATTTTTTTACTGTAAGAGAAACAACAACACTGGCGCTTTTAACTACCTTTATTACCATTAGCGGAGCTTTGAAATTACCAGGGCTCTTCCCAGGTACAGAATTTCAATTATCGGCTCCGATTGCAGTGGCCATTTGTGGAATTTTTGGTATAAAAAAATACCTAATCGCCGGAATATTATCCAGCATATTAGGTTTAATTTTAGGCACGCAAATGATTTTTAGCGTAATAATAGCAATGATTTTTAGGGTAGTTGTTGCCTTTTTCTTCTATTTCATGGGTGATAATAAATTTTTCTACATTGTTTCCGGTCCTTTAGGTACATTGGCAGCTCGTCTTTGCATGAGCGCAATTGTCGGTAAAGCCGCTATTGTCCTTGTTATGGCGGCTCTGCCGGGAATGATTTATACGGCACTAAGTGCTGGTTTTATAGCCGTCATATTAAAACGCATTGCGCTAGCCACTAATCTAAAGACAACGGGAAATTAAATATCTCCGCAAATTGACGGTATCTGCGACAATACATGCAGATACTGTCTTTTAAATTTGAAATTTGCGCTGAATTTTTTTAAGTCTTAGGACTAACATTCCTGCAGAGAATAAAATACCCACGATAAGCCCTTGCCAGTAACCATAAGGCCCCTGCCCAAAATATATATCCAATAAAATACCACTGGGAAGACAAATAACCCAATAAGACACCAAGGAAATATAAAACGGCACCTTAACATCCTTGTAACCCCGCAAAACTCCCTGTATAGGCGCAGCCGTCGCATCCAATAGTTGGAAAAACGCGGCATAAAATAAAAAGTGTTTAGTCAATTCCATAATGTGTCCTTGTGCTCCATACAACATACCTATATATTCCCGAAACAATAATAACAGTATTACGAAGCAACCAGCCACAAACCAATTAGAAATTATACCCGTTCTACTATAGGCCACTGCTTCATCGTAGCGTTTTGCACCTACCTCCGTACCAACCAAGATGGTTAAGGTGAGAGAAAAACTTAAGGGTAGCATATACAATAAACTCGTAAAATTTAGGGCTGCTTGATGAGCCGCAATGGTTTCTGTTCCGAACTTAGACATAAAAAATGCTACGACACCAAAAATACTGGTTTCAAAAAAGATTGCAGTACCCATGGGAAGGCCAATAAATAAATGTTCTTTAACTCTTTTCCAACTAGGAAGGTACATAGTAAATACTTTGTATCTGCTTAAACAGTCAAAGCGTTTAATCAAAACCACAAAGGCTAATAAAATAAGCCAGCAAGTTATAGCTGTAGCATATCCTGCTCCTACCCCGCCCAAACGCGGCGCTCCCAATTTACCGAAAATCAAAATATAGTTTAAACAAACATTTACAGGTAAAGTTAAAAGGAAAAGTCGCATGGTCATATGTGTGAACCCCATCGTATCTACGAAGGATCGCAAAATTGTAGTAATAAATAAAGGAATAATGCCCAAAGATATTGCTTGTAGATAATCCACCGCTATACTACGTACAATAGGTGTTAGTGACATTAAATCGAAAATGCGATTCAAAAATAAATAGCCACTGCCAATAACGGTTAAACCAATTACAATCGCCAAAAATATACCATTAAACACAGCTTTTGGTAAATCGGCCTCGTTTTTCGCTCCCCGCAAATGCGCAATTATCGGTACCAAGGCTAATAATATTCCGTTTATACCTGTGAAAATAGGCATCCATAGATTAGCTCCCATGGCAACTCCTGCTAAATCATTGGCACTGGCATGGCCTGACATAACCGTATCAAAAAAGTTCATACCCAAAATCGTTAGTTGTGTTATAAAAATTGGCACCATTACCGATAAAATATTATGCAACTTATTTTTAAAATCTTTAGGCAACCCAAACATTTAATCCCTCGTTCCCTTAATCTCAGATAATTGTATAC
>JAAYAE010000199.1 GCA_012719555.1 Acholeplasmataceae bacterium
GTATACAATATACTTTTTATGGTATAATCTACACAGAAAAATAATAATAAAAGGAGGTTATGCTATGCTTTACATTGGTGGATTAGTTGTTGTTTTAACGTTTGTTGCAATTATTAAAAAGTATGAAACACGTCTTTGTCTGTTACTCGGTGGTTTTCTTTTGGCAATTTTATCGGGTAACTTAATGGCAGCTGTTGATGGATTTGTGAAGACGATGACCAGCTCGTTGGTTATTACTATTTGTTCCATTATGGGTTTTGCTTACATTATGAAGATGACCCATTGTGATGAACATATGGTAAAAGCATTGACTAGGGCATTAAAAAAAGTGCCGATGGTTTTGATTCCTGGCGCAGTAGTTGTTACGTGGTTAATCAATATTCCTTTAACTAGTGCTGCCGGTTGCAGTGCCGCTGTTGGTGCAATCTTAATCCCTGCTCTTATTAAATCCGGTGTATATCCGGCTATGGCAGCAGCTGCGGTGTTTGCCGGCACATGGGGCTCAGTATTGAGCCCAGGGAACACACATAATAATTTCATTTCCAAAATGGCTATGGAAGCGAAACTGCCGAATTCTTCGGTTATGGAAGTAATCAGCGTACATGCGCTAGCTTCGTGTGCTGCCCTGGTTGTAGTTGTAATTGGCGTTACTATTGTTGCTAAAATGTTAAAGGAGGGGACCGGTTACATTGACCCGAATGATACTGATGATGAAGATGAAAATTTCAAAGTTAGTGCTATAAGGGCGCTTATGCCGGTTTTGCCATTAGTTATGTTGGTGTTGGCTGCTAAGCAGGTAGGGGTATTACCTGAAGCATTCCAAAGTATACCTTTTACAATGATTTTGGGTTCGGCTCTAGCAACCTTAGTCACTAGGTCTAATCCACAAGAAATTGTCAAAGACTTTTGGAGAGGCGCTGGCGATTCGTATGGAAGTGTAATGGGTCTTATCATTTGTGCAGCTACTTTTACAGCTGGGATGACGGCTATTGGTTTGACGGGTACTTTAATTGAATTGATGAAGCAGTCTCAAGGGGTTGCTAAGATTGCCGGTGCTTTTGGCAGTTTTGCTATCGCTATATTGGCAGGTAGTGGTGATGCCGCGACATTGGCATTTAATGGTACGATTACGCCACATGCTGCGGATTTTGGCTTAGGGCTGATTCAACTAGGATCAATTTCAAATGTTGCAGGCGCATTGGGACGCAGTTGTTCTCCTGTAGCGGCAGGTTGTATAGTTTGTGCGGGAATAGCTAATATTAGTCCAATGGAAATTGCGAAGAGGAATATAGTTGTCATGTTCCTTGCTTGCTGTCTAATCATCACACTTCTTTAAAAGAGGAGTATTATTTTCAAACCGAAGGCGCAAGGTCTAATGGGCCTTGTGCCTTTTTTACAATGACTAGGGGAGAGGTGAAATTTTTATGTGCAAATATGATTTTATTTTGAAAAATGGTTTTGTAGTGGATTATAAAAATGCTTTTGCCAAGTATAGTGATATTGCTATTAAAGATGGTAAAATAGCTGAAATTGCTTTAGAAATAAGTTCGCAAACTGCTCATGATGTCTTAGATTTAGAGGGGCAACTTGTGGTTCCGGGCAGTGTTGATCCTCATGTGCATTTATCTACTTGGTTAGGTGGCAGGACCGGACACCGTATGCTTGCTAGAGCCGGTGTAACAACAGCTCTTGACATGTCAGGACCGGGAGAAGGTGTTATGGACATTGCTCGTGATTATGGAGTTGGACTTAATATTGCTACTATTGAATTTGTTCGTCCAGGTTACACAGTCGGCAGCGAGAATCCCGACGCCCAAGAACTAACACAGTTGATTCAAAAAGTATTGAAACATGGGTCTCTAGGAATAAAATTACTGGGGGGCCATTATCCATTGACTCCGGAAGCAACACAACTGGCTATTGAAATCGCTGCCAAGGAGGAAGCATATGTTGCCTTTCATGCAGGTACGAAGGCAACTGGATCAAATTTGAATGGATTTTTGGAAGCCATTGAGTTATCCAAGGGAAACCCTTTGCACTTAGCCCATATTAATGCATACTTGCGTGGTACAGTAAAACCTTGTTTGGAGGAAGTAAATATTGCTATTCAAGCTTTAAAGGCACATCCTAACATTACCTCGGAAGCATATTTATCACCGCTAAATGGTACAAGCGCTTTGTGCGAAAAGGGATTGCCAGCTAGTATGGTTACTCGTCGTTGTTTAATCACAGGTGGTTATGAGGCAACAGAAGCTGGAATGGAGAAGGCCATTTTATCAGGGTGGGCTATGGTTCAAATGGAAAAAGCAGGAGAAATGGTTTTGACCTTTGGTGAAGAAGGGGTAAAAGAATGGCGGGAAAAAGGCGATGTAGGAGTTAGTTTTGTCGTTAATCCTGCGGAACCGCGCTATTGCCTAGCAACGGCAAAAGATGAAAATAATAACTTCGTTGTGGGTTCCATTAGTACGGATGGTGGCGGTATTCCTCGCAATGTCATTATTCCTATGGGACTAAATTTAGTGGAAATGCAAGCACTTACAATACAAGAGTTTGTCCAAAAAACCTCGTATAATCCCGCTCGCATGCTTGGTTTAGAAAATAAAGGAGTATTAGAAACCGGGTATGATGCCGATATTACGGTTATTAACAGACAGCTACGAGAGGCTGTACTTACCATGGTACAGGGTAAATTGTCTATGTATAAAGGGTATATTTGTGGAAGTGGAACTAACATTATTACTACGGCACTTGGTGCAGATTATGTAAGAAGCAAAGGTTTAAATCCGCTCATCGTTAATTATACTGATACAACAGTTTATAAAAATGCTCATTAAATAACACTTAAGATAGGGCTGCGTACAAATAAGTACTGCAGTCCTACTTTTTTTATATAAAGCAAAAAAGAACTCAAAATAAGTTATGAACTAAAATCGTAATAGAAGATTTAATCAGCATGAGTGTATACAGTATACTTGTATCCGCTAGTAGATAAATGTTACGAGAAATGTTAAAATGGGAAAGTTACAATTATTTTTTGTTATTAGGAGGGGTAAGGAATGATGATTGGTATTGGTGCGATAGTCGTAATTGCAGTTATTTATTTATTGCTAAAACGACACGAATCACGAATGGTTTTAATCGGAGCAGGCATTTTGATGGCTATTGTTGCCGGTAAACCTATGTCAGCTTTGGATGCTTTTGCTAAAAGCATGACAAATGCAGGCTTAATTACTTCAGTGTGTTCTTGTATGGGTTTTGCTTTAGTTATGAAGTATACCGGATGTGATAAGCATTTGGTAGAACTAATTGGAAAACTATTGAAAAAGATGGGTTTCTTACTTATACCTGGGGCCACAATTGCTACGTTTATTGTTAACATAGCAATCCCAAGTGCGGCTGGTTGTACTGCTGCCGTTGGTGTTATTTTGATTCCTATTTTAATGTCCGCAGGTGTACATCCTGCCATGGCAGCGGCAGCAGTTAAATCGGGAACTTTTGGTAGTATGTTAAGTCCTGGTTTAGTTCATAATGCTGTTATTGCCAAATTGGCAAATGTACCGGTTACTGAGGTTATTAGTCGTCACATGGCGTCTGATGTTTTCGGTATGCTAATTGCAGCGGCTACGTTAACTGTTTTGGCAATTGTGCTAAAGGAAAACAAAGGTCATGAGCCGGAAACAGCTCAAATTAGCAATGATTTTAATGTTAAATTAATTTATGCGGCAATGCCGTTGCTTCCAGTTATTATTTTACTTTTAGGTTCAACAAAAGTTGTTCCTGCGTTAGCAATGGGTGTGCCTAACGCCATGCTTATAGGTGCTATTGTTAGCTTGTTGATTACCAGAAGCAATCCTACTGAATTAACAAAATCCTTCTTTGATGGTATGGGCAATGCTTACGCTAATATTATTGGTATTATCATTTCTGTAGGTGTCTTTGTTGCCGGATTGGATGCTCTTGGTCTTGTTAAAGCTTTAATTGCCACTATGCTTAATTCTACCGGTATTATTAAAGTGGCTGCTACTTTTGGACCATTTCTTTTGGCACTTATTTCAGGCTCAGGGGATGCTGCAACAGTTGCTTTTAATGAAGCAGTTACTCCACATGCTGCTGAATTTGGTCTGCGTGCTATTGATATGGGCTCTATGGCCTCTTTGGCAGGTACTCTTGGCAGGACTATTTCTCCGATTGCAGGCGCGACTATTATTGCAGCCGGTATTGCCGGAGTAGATCCTATGGAAGTTTGTAAACGTAATGGACTTGGTATTTTCATAGCCTTATTAGTTGGCATGGTATTATTA
>JAAYAE010000200.1 GCA_012719555.1 Acholeplasmataceae bacterium
GCCACCCATTTGCTCATTAATATCAAAACCCCAGGATATTAATAAATTACCAATTACAACATTTAGCCATTTCATACCTAAGAATTGATTTTGAAAAAAATCCCATATCATTTGCATTCGCCATACCCACCTTTACATCCTGCCAAGTTATTAATAAAAGTTTTGAATTCTACAAGGACTCCATCATTCAAAGAATAATGTGACCACTTACCTTCACGACGGACATCTACAAGACCGCACTCACATAAAATTTTCATATGGTGAGACAAGGTAGGCTGAGTTATAACGAATTGCTCTAATAATTTACAAGCGCATTTTTCTCCACCGGAAAGCATTCTTACAATTTGCAGTCTATTTTCATCGCCTAATGCTTTGAAAATAAGAGCATAGTCAATATTGGACATTTTTTTCACCTCACATAGATGTTTATCTATGTTTCATTATAGTGCTCATATAGATATCTGTCAATATGAATTTGTAAAAAAAAGCAACTGGGCTAAAAGTCCAGCTGCTAATTTTCTATATTACTCTGGAAGCACCCCAATATCTTGAACTCCAATAGCCATCAGAAAGAGAGGCTACAGAAACTCCTGAACTAGTGGATGCATGAATAAATTGGCCACCGCCAATATAAATACCGCAGTGACTGGGACCGGATTCATAAGTCTGAAAGAAAACTAAATCCCCTGCTTGTAAATCGTCCATAGAAATCTTTGTATTGTTATAATATTGCACATCCGCTGTCCTAGGGATGCTAATGCCCATTTGAGCGAAGACATACTGCGTAAAACCTGAACAATCAAACCCCCAAGGGTTTGAGCCACCCCAAACATATGGTACACCCATATATCTAAAGGCCGTACTAATCAAGCTTCTTACCAAACTACCACCAAAACCACGGCTGACGCCTGAGCCACTTCTATTACTGGGCAAATCAGCACCCATTAAGGAAGAATAGGTTGCCTCTCCAATAATACCATCAGCTGTCAACCCTGCACTTGCCTGATATTTTTTTACAGCTGCTATGGTCTGAGCTCCATAAACCCCATCCGGTACACCAATATCATAGCCATTTAACAACAGTTTCTCTTGAATCGCTGCAACATCAGCTCCTGTATCACCCTGACGAAATGCAGCACTTGCTTTTGGTGCAGGTAAAGCAAAAATAATGAAAGCAAAAAACATTAGAAAACACATGAGTGTCTTTTTGAAAATTTACACCACGTCCTCTCGATTGACGCCTACGAAGTTAGCTGCCGGGTTCGGGATTCGAGAATCACCCTATTCCTCAGAAATTCACCCCACTATGGTTCCTCCGCTCTTGTTGCCAAGATTAGGCCTATTAAATTTTGATACTCTTGTATTATAACAAAATATGCTTAATTTGTCTATTTTTTCACTAAATGTTCACTGATAATGTAAAGTGGTCTTTGTTTCACTTCTTCAAAAACGCGTCCTACATACTCGCCAACGATACCTATACCAACAAGTTGTATGCCGCCTAGAAATAATACACTGGCAGTTAATGTAGTCCAGCCGGGAACAGCGTCTTGAATAACGTATTTAACATAAATAACATGTAACAACAACAAAATACTACCGAATCCGAAAAAAAGTCCTGCATAAAAAGCCCAACGCAACGGCACATTGGAAAAAGCAGTAATACCATCCAGAGCAAAATGCAGCATTTTTCGGAAGTTGTATTTAGACGTCCCGGCAAAACGCGGTGGCGCTACAAACTCAACCGTAACGTACTTAAATCCCAAGTTGTTAATCATTCCCCGCACAAAACGTGCTCGCTCGCGATATAAACGAAAAGCTTCTACTGCATGTCTATCCATAAGGCGAAAGTCACTGCCCCCTGGAGTAATATGAACCTTAGAGACGGCGTTTATCATCTTATAATAAACAAAAGATGTAATATTTTTAAAGAAAGACGCATCTTCCGTGGACTTGCGCACAGTCTGGACTATTTCGTTGCCTTCTTCCCAAAGTTGCACAAGCTGTGGCAAAAGTTCAGGTGGGTGTTGTAAATCTCCATCCATGGTAATTACAGCGTCACCGGCAGCACGATCCAAGCCGCAAGTAAGTGCCAACTGATGGCCGAAATTGCGAGAAAACAAATAAGCCTGTACCCTAGAATCCTTTTGTACAAGCTCGTTAAGCAAGAGTGCCGTCCTATCCTTAGAGCCATCATCGACAAAAATAAGCTCATATTCATAGGGCAACGCACTCATTACTTCCGTTATTCTTTTGTAAAATTCATTAATGTTATCCTGCTCATTAAACATAGGGACAACAACTGATACCAATTTCTTCATGCTATTTCCCCTACTTTAGACTATCTAAAATAACCATCATTTCGTTCTTAGAACGTACCCCAACCAGACGCTGAACTTCCTTGCCCTCTTTGAAAAAAATAATAGTTGGAATGTTTTGCACTCCATACTCAGTAGCTAATTCACTAACGACATCAACATCTACCTTTGCTATAACAGCGTAATCAATTTCGCCTGCCATCGCTTCAACAATAGGTCCCAACATTTTGCATGGTCCGCACCAAGGAGCCCAGAAATCCACCATAGCTGGCTTGCCAACATTCAATACCTCGGTAATGAAGTCTTCTTTTCTTTCGATATGTAATAAACTCATATTGCACCTCCTCTGATGATTCCCCTAATTATATAATAGATACCTGCTTTTGTAAAATAAATACCGGTTAAAAAACACCATATCTTTACAAAGATATGCGCTTTTTAACCGGATTTAAATTGGTATGAGTGTTCATTAAGCCGAGTTCTGTTAATGATAATCATTTATCTTGACTTACAGTTGCCTGCACGTTCTAGCGACACAACCCGGAAGGCTCAGCGGGCCGCTTCATCCCTTCCCTATTTGGTCTTGCTCCGAATGGGGTTTACCTAGCCAACCAATCACTTGGTTGCTGGTGCGCTCTTACCGCACCGTTCCACCCTTACCGACAGCCGTCGGCGGTACACATTTCTGTGGCACTTTCCTTGGGGTCACCCCCACTGGACGTTATCCAGCATTCTGCCCTATGGAGCTCGGACTTTCCTCGTCTGCCCTACGGCATCCGCGATTATCTTTCCCACTCATAACCACAAATCTATCATACTTAATTATTTACGTCAAGCTTTGTTATACAAATATCTTTGCAGCATTTTGTTATATTCCCAAGAATCTTTTTTCTTGAAATCACTAAACTGGTTCATAATGGCATCAATTTCATCTGCATAATGCACAACAAAACTCTCCTTAGTTGCACATGGAATTGGTGACCCTTTATCTTGCTCCCCATGATGTGACAGTATAATATGTAAAATTGACTGCAACTTTTCAGCAGTCAATTCAGGTATTTTACTGCCTTCCTCTTTTACTAGCATGCCCATTATAGAAATGTGTCCCAATAAACGTCCCTCAGTAGTGTAAGGGAACCCTAACTCGGGAGATATCTCTGTTAATTTGCCCACGTCATGTAAGAGCGCTCCTGCTAAAACTAAATCCCGATCTACACCCTCAATGGTATGTGCTAAGGCCAAAGCAATATTTGCGACACAAACTGTATGATGCATTAGACCTCCAACATATGCATGATGTAATCTCATACCTGCGGGATTAATAAGAAACTGTTCATAGGTCTCCCCTGATAAAATATTCTTAACTAATTTAGCAAGTCCCGGTTCTTTGATGTCCATAATTAGACTATCTAGTTTCTTCTGATACTCCAATAAATCGATATTACCTGAAGGCATGAGATGCGTAATATCGTCATGAGCTCCTATATTTTCCAACTTTTGCAAAATTATTTGTAAAGACATATCACTGGCAAATTTATTAACATCTACGTTTCCTCCAATTACAAAAGGCTTAGGAACCTCCATGTCTCTAAGTTTATTTACTAAGCCAGTCTCAAAACAAATAAACGGCAGACAGCCGGTATTATCTTCTAATAGTCCTCTGGCAAAAGCTTTACCGTTAGAAGAAGTGCCTATTTTCTGCAGCCTTACAATACAAGGCTGCTCTATCTTATCTCCTATTACAAAATCCTTTATCATGGTATTCATCCCTTACTTGTTATATTCTGCGTATAATGCGCCTTTTAGTTTGTCTTATAAATGTCTCAATACTTGCTCTTCTTCTGCTACCACTATCTCAATTGTACGCTTAGTTTCTTCTATCCAAGCGCTGAGAACTTGTTCCAACTTGGTCACTACAGGCATTTCTGTAAACTGATGTCCTGCATCAATAACATTAATCCCTTGATCTAATGCCTTCTGGGCCACATGATATTTCAGATCTCCGGTCACGAAGGTGTCTGCACCGGCATCTAGAGCCGCTGCGATGAAATCGCTACCAGCGCCTCCGACTACGGCAACCTTATATACAGGTTTTCCAGCATCAACAAAAGCTACACCATCAGCGGCAAGAGCACTTTTTACATTCTCAGTAAAAACTTCCATAGTTAAGGGTTCAGCTAAAACACCAATGCGTCCTAAGCCCTGCTCAGGGCATTCCGGTCTTTCAATAGCAACTACTTCAGTCAGTCCTAAAATCTCAGCCAGAACATCATTTACGCCGCCAACAGCAGCATCTAAATTAGTATGAGCTGCATACACTGCAATGTCGTTTTTAATAAGTTCATAAACACATTCCATTTTAGTGTCTGTAACAGCTAAAGTTTTAGGCAAATTGAAATACAAGGGGTGATGAGTAATAATCATATCAACTTTTTCCTCAATAGCTTGTTCTGCTACCTCAGGAGTTAAATCCAACGCTAACATAATTTTTTTCACAGTTGCATCAGTTTTTCCAAGAAGTAAACCGGGATTATCCCAGGTTTCCGCTAAAGATATGGGTGCAATTTCATTCATAGTCCAGCAAATATCAGCTACTGTAGTTTTCATAATATAATTCCTCCAATTTATTTTTTCTACGTAAAAATTCTTGGTACTTTTCACTATGTTTAGCATCATCGCTATTATCCATAGCTATAAGCAAAGACGCATACCTATCCATCAGGCGCTTTATATGTTGGGCTAATAGTGGATGGTGTGCTGCCAAAAGCAAAGGTCCCACTTCATAATAGACATCGTCTAGCTGTTTTTCCCCTTGACCCTTTTCGGCAACTATAACTTCGTACAGTTTGTCACCTTCCGGAATTAAATCTTCCGCATGTAAGTGCCAATTGTGTTGAAGCAACCAACTTCTCAAAAGTTCTGCACCATTCATGGGTTGTAAAACTAATCGCTCTAAAGACTCTACAACGGCCTTCGACTTTTCTAAAATATCAATCATGGTAACGCCACCCATACCCGCTATAGCAGCAACATCGGCTTCACCTGGGTCTACTACAGATAATCCATCTCCACAACGCACTTCTATAATATTTCCCAAACCGTACAAATCAACAGTTCTTTGCGCAGCAGCACAAGGTCCTTCTGCTATGTCGACAGCAATAGCCCCGGTGATTTTTCCCTCTTGAACCAAAAGTACCGGTAAATAAGCATGATCCGTGCCTACATCTACTATTCTCCTACCATTAGGGATCCACTTGCCAATAGCATTTAGACGAGATCCAAAACTCATTTTTTCGCACCCTTTCTTCCGTATACATCAATATTATAACATAAGCTAAAACACAAAAAATTAAGCTAAACTTCTCCAATAAAAACTAAATCCGATAATTTTTTAATTATCAAAATAACCATATGAATTTTAACATCACTTACTCATAGGAACGATATATGTTAGCAGCGCTTTTTCTCGTAGCTCCGGCACTTATATAAGAACCTTCAACTATGTTTTCATAGCCCTTCTTGTTAACAATACTCTTAATATACTCCAGATGTGGACATCTATCGGAGTGGTGATTATCAGTCACCATACAAGATGACAAGTGAACAACCACTTCATCTTTTTTAAGATTAATTTTCTTGTCAGCTTTTTTAGCAAACTGCTCTAGTTTGGCAGCGATGCCTTTACCGCAACATCCACCACAGGTAAAGGAAATATATCTGGTTCCCTCCGGATAAGAGGCAAAAAGGCCATCCTTATTGTAAAACGCATTCGTGCAAGCAAAACCGCTACAACGTCTCTGTGCTAAGTCACATTGAATAATAATGACATATTTAATATCCATATTTATTCCTCCTATCAAATTAACCTTATTTTAGATGGAACTGTATTTATTA
>JAAYAE010000201.1 GCA_012719555.1 Acholeplasmataceae bacterium
ATTTGGCATAGCAGCTTTGAACACTACTATTCTAAATGGAAAGGTGAGGTTTTTGTATAACATTTATTGCCCACCCGCATAGCAGGTGGTTTTTTGTTTCGCACGCTTTGCGAGCGAAACAGACTAAAGTCTTATATAATACAGTAAAAATAACGCTTTGCACAAAATAGTGCAAAGCGTTATTTTTGATTCTAAACATATGCCTAACCGTTTATCTCATATTTATGAATTGCAAATCAACGCCAAAATCTCCTGCTTTTAACAATTGGATTACAGCTTGCAAATCGTCCTTTTTTGCACCTGTAACTCTGATTTGATCATCTTGTTGCTGAGTAGTTACTTTTAATTTCGAACTCTTAATCGCCGCCACTATATCTCTAGCTTTATCTTTATCAATTCCTTGCTTTATTTTTACTATCTGACGAACTGTTCCCTTAGAAGCTGCCTCAATTTTACCCGGTTCTAAGCAACGAAGTGGTAAACCACGTTTTGCCATCCTTTGCCTTAACATATCAAGAATAGCGCCTAATTTGTAATCGTCTTCAGCGGCCATTTTTATGTCATTATCATTTAACTCGATGCTGGCAGTTGATCCGCGAAAATCATAACGTTGAGAAATTTCCTTCTTAGTTTGGTTAAGGGCATTATCCAATTCTTGCATATCAACCTGTGACACTACATCAAAAGAACTATCTTTAGACATTACAATCTCCTCCTGTTTTTCTCCAAATACGCAGAAAATATTATAACTACTTTATACACTATAATTATCTTAACGCCTTATTCTACCATAAAAAAAGACTTCTTGTCAGAAGTCTTTTTCTTTTATAAATGGGCAACGCGATCATGAGCTTCTTGTTTCTTAGCATCATTAAATCTTGGTAACGTACTCAAATATCCTGTAATTCTACGCACTCTGACAATAGTATCATAATGAGGTTGTATAACAACTGAATCCCCATCCAAATCAATATCCATTGCCAACAAGGTCTTGTGAGGCATTATTTGCAGCTGTCCTTGCAAATATGCTGTTGCTTCTTGTTCGCTAATACCCTCTGTACAAGAAACCCTAACACCATTCAATTCATACACCATGACTTTCAACTCCCCGTATACATACTTCAGTAAATATAGATTAACTTAAATAGCCCTTATTGTCAAGCCTTTTTGCACAACATATAGTGTTTTTAACATCATGCCATGCTATATTTTGTATGCTGGCACTAAATTTGCGGCCTGTTTTCCATCATATTAACCAATTTTCTCATTTCATATTTAATAACTGTTTTAGCCGGCTTAATAAGAACTGTATTTTCTGTAACAACAGACCTTAAAATCTTCATTACCATTTTATTTTCATCAAGTTTATAAACATATAAATCTGCAGCCGTAAATACACGCGTCAAATCATCTTCATCCTGCCACGGACTTATAATCCCTAAATTTCTAAGGGGAATCTCTCGCATGTCTTTTATGACCATAAGGGCCACTATTTTTACATTAGCTTCTTCAGCAATTTTTTTCAAGATTGCCTGGTCTAATTTAGCTGTATTTTTTCCATCACCCATAATAATTTCATTGGCTACTTTGGTTGGCACTATATTATCAACAATAGAATAATAAGGTACATGGTACCCCTGTCTAACCTGTTGCTCCCAATCACGTGAAATTTCATCATTTACTTCTCCTGTTCTGTCCATAACAATAAATGCTACAGGTTTCATATCATACGCAAAAGCAGGTGTAGTTAAAACGCCAAAAGAGACCATTACTAACAAACACAAAAACATTAGCTTTTTCATTTTAGTGACCTCCTAATAGACAGCTAAAATATATAAACCGATTGGCTTATAGTTTAATTGGTTGTGCCTTGCCTTTTTCTAGCTTTAAGCCCAAATGTTCCGCTAAGGTTTGCCCCAAATCAGAAAATGTCTCCATAGGCGGCAAAGCTTGAGCCTTAATTTTAGGTCCAAAAAATAATACAGGAATATGTTCTCTAGTATGGTCACTACCATACCAGGTTGGATCACACCCATGATCTGCTGTAATAAGAACTACATCATCCGGTTGCAATGCATTAAACAAATTAGGCAAGCAACTGTCAATATATTCTAAACCGGCACCGTAGCCAGCAGGATCACGTCTATGACCATAGGAAGAATCGAAGTCCACAAAGTTTGCAAAAACCAAACTTTTGTCTCCTGCTTCTGCTAAAGCCTCCATAGTAACTTTAAATAGCTCTTCCAATCCAGTCCCTGAAAAATGTTTACTAATACCCCGATGCGCAAAAATGTCTGCTATCTTGCCAATAGCATAAACTTTCCCACCATGTTCTGTAAGAATATCCAATAAAGTATCCGCCGGAGCCGGTACCGCAAAATCATGACGATTACCGGTACGCCTAAAAGACTCTGCATCGTCACCAATAAATGGGCGGGCAATGACACGCGCTATATGATACGGCTGTACTAATTTATAGGATATTTTGCACAAAGCGTACAATTTTTCCAAGCCAAAATATTTTTCGTGACAGGCAATCTGCAAGACACTATCACCGGAGGTGTAAATAATTGGTTTGCCGGTTTTACAGTGTTCCTCACCTAATTCTTTGATAATTTCAGTACCTGAAAAATGTTTTTCTCCCAAAACACCGGGCAAATTGCCCTCTTTGATAATGGCATCAATTAACTCTTCGGGGAAACACTTGGGTTTATCAGGAAAATAACCCCATTCAAAATCTACAGGCACACCTGTAATTTCCCAATGACCGCTTAATGTATCTTTCCCATGACTTATCTCACGCGCATAACCATAAGCACCTATAACCGAACTGTCATCGCCAATAGGATGAGCCAGCACATTACCCGTGCTTAATTTTGATGCTCTACCTAAGCCTAGTCTTGCCATATTTGGCAAGTGCAAATAGTTAGGAGTCCCATCCGGATTTTTACGATTTTCTGCACACCACTTAACTATATGTCCAAACGTATCGGCACCTGCATCTCCAAACTTTGCGGCATCAGGCGCATTGCCAATACCAAAAGAATCTAACAGCAAAATAACTGCTCTGCTCATGAACGGCCCTCTCCTTCTAAAACAATTTTCCATTATAACTATTTTCGTACATTCTTTACTTTTTAGTTACTGACAATAATGCTTCTTTAACCGTTGCTTCAAAAGCAGCTGATGCTTTTTTATACACCGATTTAGGTGCCACTTTTTCGCTTTTAGTCCTCTTGGCTACCACTCCACAAACACACGCTGCCGCCAAGCCAAAACTTTGCGCTACAATAAAAAGAGTAGCTGCTTCCATTTCATAATTTGTTGCGCCTAATTGTTGCCACTCTGCACAAGAACCTTGAAAACGTCGCGGTACATACCCTGTAAAGCTATCATAGCGTTCCTGCCCAGGCCAAAATGTATCTGAGGAAATGCTAATGCCTACATGATATTTTACTTTCGCTTTCTTAGCCCCTTCAACCAAAGCGTTGGTTAATTGCAAATCTGCTACAGCAGGAAACTCAATAGGCGCATAATGACCGGAAGTACCCTCCAAACGCACTGCTGCATTATTAATGACCACATCACCTAAATTAACCTTTTCTTGAATGGAACCCGTTGTACCCACACGAATAAAGTGAGTAATTCCTAAACGGGCCAATTCTTCTACTCCAATAGCTACGGAAGGTCCGCCCATACCTGTAGAGCATATTAAAATAGGATTTCCCTCTAAATCCGCCAACCAACTGGTATATTCTCTATGACTTCCCAAAAACTCTGCAGGACCCAAGGCTTTAGCTAAAGCTTCAACACGCCCGGGGTCGCCCGGAAGCAATGCATACTTTGCACCCTTAAGCATATTAGCAGAAATCCCTATATGATATAAAATTTCATTTTTCTTAGCAAGTTTCCCCATTAAAAAGCCTCCTATATGAGATGATTTTCCGCAGTAACTTTTATAACTTTATATTATCAATTATACTCTAAATACAACCAAAAAAACAGCATATGACCCTACGGC
>JAAYAE010000202.1 GCA_012719555.1 Acholeplasmataceae bacterium
ATTATATTCCATACCTACCACAAAATTTCGTGAAGGCATAGGATAATAACAGTTTATAGAATTAGTCCAAGTATTATAAGAGTTTGCCATTTCTTCATATGCAGCATTATTTAAATTATTAAGTTGCGCAAAAAGCTTAATGTTTTTGTTGATTTTGTATTGTGCACCTAAATCTAAAGTTGCATAGCTGCTAGAGGTATATCTGGTTGTGTCTTGGCCTGTGCCGGCACGTAGAGTAAGGTCAGCAATCCACTTGGCATTTTTGTAGCGGACTCCAGCCCTATAAACATTAGGTTTTGTTGCACCATCAGTAGCAAACCCACTGCCTTTATCTTTTTCTATATGCAAATAAGTGTACGAGGCATTTAAACTCCAATTATCGCTAAGCTTATGATTAACAGCAAGTTCAATACCATGTCTCTTCTCTGAATCAATATTTACAGGTTTATAAAGATAATTAGCATCGGATTCCCAATCTATAGCATCATCAATTTTACTATTAAAATAGCTAGCACTAACTGACGTAGAAGCTGACGTCTTAGTATTAAAACCAACAGTTAAAACACTGCCTGTTTCAGGCTTCAAATCAAGGTTGCCAAACATAGAATATCCCGGTTGGTACCAGAATAAAGTATCTGTATTTGGTGCGTTAAAAACTCTGCCCCAAGAAATATAAGCATTACTATCCTCATTAAATTTCTTGTTTACAGCAAAATGAGGAGTGAATTTCCCGCCTGCCGTACTATGCTTATCATAACGCAACCCGCTATTTAACTGCCAGGAAGGTGCAAAACCCCAGCGATCTTACATGTAAACAGCTTTATTATTTACGGAATTATCCCCATTTTCATATAAAGAATTATTGGTAACCTTAGTATCGTAGTAATCAATACCGGCCGTAAAATGATTATTTTCTGCCAATTTCCAGTTTTGTTGTGCCTCAATGCCATATTTATCTTCATTAAAGTCCGAAACATTATCAACAATAGTACTATAAAAATTAGCATGATGATAATTCTTATAGGCCTGTACAAACCCAGCGTTATCTTTAGCTAAATTCCAATCATAGCGCAGTGAAACATTGTTATTGAGTCTTTCATAACTATCAGAGGCCGTATTAACATACCCAGGTGTACCAAAAGGCGAGCCCCCAACTGATAAAAAGTGTTCCGCTGCTAAAGTCAACTTATTATCTTTGCCAATTTTTTTGTCAATTTTTATAGTGGCACCTGTTGAATCATAATAGGAATTAGCAATTTCACTTACGTCACCTGTAGCTCGGTTTTTATAGGAATAGTTGCCGCGGCGATTTTTATTTGCCGTCACAAATAGGCCCACACCATTTTCGTTAGAACCACTTGCCGAAACACCATACTGCTCTGTTCCCCACGAACCACCGGCTACTTTTGCAGTAACTTGGGTTTTCGTACCTGACTTAGTAATAATATTGATTACGCCGCCAACTGCATCAGTACCATACAAAGCAGAGCCACTGCCCTTTAAAACCTCTATTTTTTCTATGGCATTAATAGGAGGTAACCAAGATGAACTGTAAGTTCCGGTACTTGCAACGTTAACACGCCGCCCGTCAATCATGACCAATACTCTGGAATCACCATTAAGCAAAATTTGATCTTGTCCCATATTAACGCCACCTGTACCAGCGGACAAAATATTTACACCCGGTACATCACGCAAAGCATCTGCAGCATCTGCGTAATTATTTGTGTTCAATTTTTCATTGGTGATAACATCAATATTGGCAGGAGTATCAACTTTGTTGGTCTGAACCCTGCTAGCCGTAACTACCACGGTATCCAATGAAAACTCCTTCATCTCTGCCGCATGAGCTGTTGCCACAAAAGTTGAACTATAACCAGCCATAGTTGCACAAGTTAATAAAATAGATAAGGTCTTACTTTTCCGAACATCCTTTTTCATGATTTTGCCCCCATTAATTTTGAATTAAACTATACTTTTCCCCTATAATAATAGTAAGCTAACAAATTAACATAAAATTCACCTGTTAATTATATGCATTAACATTAAGCAAGTCAACACGAAAAATATCACAAGCTAAGTCCCGTCTATAGCCAACGTTCTGCACATAGTTACTACCCAGCTCATGATATTATAGTTTTATCAAATCAATTGGTAAGATAGCCTGCATACCGTTACTAGCCATAAATATATCAGCTTTTACTCTAAAAACATCTTTTAATAATGTGTCGTTAATAACTTCTTGCGTTTCACCAACCCTAATAATTTCTCCTGCTTTTATGACGGCAATCCGCTGTGAATATTGTAAGGTATGATTCAAATCATGCAACACCATAACTACAGTAAGTCCCAATTCTCTGTTTAATTTTCTTAGTAACTGCATGACTTCCAGCTGATGACAAATATCTAAATATGTAGTAGGTTCATCTAATAACAATACCTTGGGTCGTTGTGCCAATGCCATGGCAATCCAAGCCCTTTGCCGTTCTCCTCCTGACAAGGTAACCAGAAGCCTTTCTTTCATCTGTTCCATCCCGGTCTGCGCTAGAGCCCAGGCAACTTGTTCTTCGTCCTCCTTAGCGTTACCGGAATACCACGAACGATAAGGGAAACGACCTAGCTTTACTAAATCATAAACCGTAAGATCTGGAGGTGCCTCCGGATCTTGGGTTAAAATAGCTAAACGTTGTGCAAATTGCCTATGACTAAAACTCTGTACATTGGTTCCTTCAAATTCAACGGAACCGCTTTTGCAGCGAATAACCCTTGCTATAGTTTTCAACAAAGTGCTTTTTCCACAACCGTTAGGACCTATTATAGAAAGGACTTCGCCATTTACAATACTTAAATTCATATTTCGCAAAATAACCTTGTCAGACAATTCAACCGTTATGTTTTTTATGTCAAGAATGTTCATTAGAGCTCCCTCCTTAGTAAAAATAAGAAAAAAGGTGCCCCAATAAAAGCCATGATAATTCCTACCGGTAGTTCAATCGGTGAAAAAATAACCCTTGCGAAAGTATCACTCAAAGTGACTACTCCTATACCCAATAACGCTGAGGCCGGCAATAAAAATCTATAGTCCGAACCGATTAACAGTCTAGCTGCATGGGGCACAATAAGCCCTACAAAGCCCAATAAACCAACCACACTCACCGCACTAGCAGCCAATAATGCCGCAACTGCAGTTAATGCAATACGTACCGCTTCTACATTAATACCCAAGCCACTAGCCATTTCATCTCCTAATTGAAGAATATTCAAATATTGTGCTCCTAACAAAGCCAAAATAAAACCAACTAACGCATAGGGCCAAATAATAGTTACTTGTGGCCAACTACGAGCGGCCAAACCGCCCACCATCCACAGCAAAGCTCCATGCACCCTATCACTATAAAAAATCATTAAACCGGAAATCCCTGAACCTAAAAAAGCTGAAACAGCTACGCCTGCTAAAATAACACGCACAGGCTTAATGCCGTTTTTCCACGCTATAATATAAATACATACCGCAGCTCCCATGGCTCCCACAAACGCAACAGGTGTAATCAAATATTCCATAGCCGGAAATAAAATCATAATAGTAACACCGGCTAAACCGGCACCGGAAGAAATTCCTATAATATGCGGGTCAGCTAATGGGTTACGCATAATTGCCTGCAAAATCGCGCCTGATAAGGCCAAATTAACCCCCACTAAAGCTCCAACAATAGTACGCGGCATACGAATGTTCCAGATAATTTGACTGTTAGATGAGTTTATAGGAGACTGCAAAATATTTATTATATCAATAATAGAAATATTCATAGTTCCCTGTGTTAAACTCAAAAAAAGGCCACAACTTGCCAAAAAAGCAAAAAAAACTAAAACGCCGCCGCGCCAGATGTTACGAGAAATACCATAATGTCCGGCTGCTCCGACCATATCATCAGCATTACTTTTCATTAACAAAAGCCTCCGGGTACACTTGTTTTGCCATATATTTAATAGCCGCCGGGTAGTTCAAACCTGGGTTAAGCAAAAAATATTTTTCAGGTAAAACATAAAACTTGTCGTTTTTTACTGCATCCAATGAATTCCATGCAGGATTATTTGTTACATCCTCTTTCATGCGCTTTTCAATATCCTGTCCATCGCCCATGGAAGTAAGAAATATTACGTTAGGATTAAGATTAACTAATTCTTCCAAGCTATACGGAACTTTATCCCCACTTAATTTTTTTGTTCCACCGCTGGCCACATTTTCGAAATTAAGCATTTTCGCTACACCTCCAGCAATAGAACTATCTAATTCTACTGTCACATTTTTTGCGGTAGCGTGCAAAATAACAATTGTTTTCTTTTCCTTTGGTAATTTGCTCAATATATCCCGCACTTCCCTATCCAGTTGAGCTATTACCCCATCACCCTTAGCCTCAGTACCTGCTATTTGTGACATAAGATGAAGCTTGGCCTTTACATCTTCAAAGCTTTTAATACGTAGCATAATGACAGGTATGTTATTTGATTCTAACAGTTGAATATACTTATCATGTTGCCCCGCTACAGCTAGTACGCAATCGGGTTTTAAGGCAACTACTTTCTCTATATTTAGCCCGGTTGCAACACCTACTTCCGGTAAATATTTATACCTAGCAGGTATGCTTCCAACTTTTGTACTCACCCGCCCTACCAAATTCACATCTACCGCGTCCAAAAGACTTAAATCAGAACCAGCCAGTGCAACTATACGCTCAGGTTTATTAGGCAAAACTATTTTTCTACCCTCATCATCTGTAATGGTTAAATACGCCTGAGTGCTTTTCTTAGCATCATGTTCAGGTTTTGGTCCACAACCGCTAATAACAAAAACTACAGCAATAAATATCGCTATTAAAGCAACATACTTTTTCAATTTTAAGATCTCCTTTTAATAGTAACAGCTCCTATTTTCAACAAACTTACAATAGCATATACCACTCTTTTAGTCAATAAAACACAAAATAACAGCTGATAACTCAACTGTTATTATATTTTTCTTTTGAGTCTTCCATTATTTAGGCATCTTTTACCCCATTTACATTGTAGTAAGCACCTTACTTTGCTATAATCTATATGGGGCAAAGGGGTGCACAAATGAATATACAAGAATTAATTAAAAGAATCAATGAATTAGCAAAAAAGAAACGTACATTGGGGTTAAACAAGGAAGAAAAGTTAGAACATGAAGAGCTCTACAAAAAATATTTAGCAATGATACG
>JAAYAE010000203.1 GCA_012719555.1 Acholeplasmataceae bacterium
ATAAATATTATCATAAATAAAATTTTTTAGTTTTTGAAAAGCAGAGCTTATACCGGAAAAAAAGGTTTTTTTCGACGCTACATCTGCAATTTCCCTGTTTTCTTCATCAACAGAAAGCAGAGCGGCCTTTATGGTTTCGTCTTTAAGTAACGTATGATTTTTGTATTGTTCAACCAAGGCATTGCCATCTAAATTTAGAAAATTACCATAGTTACGAATGAAACCTTTAATAAAAACATCCCCGGGAATTTTTTCATAATCTCCGTTCTCTAAAGCATCTATATATTGGGCGCGGATTCCGGTTCCTTCGGCTATTTCATCAATGGATAAACCTTTACGCTTACGTACATCTCTTAAAAAATCGCCAACTTGAGTCATGTCAAAACCCCCAATCTTACTTTTTAGTAAAGAATTTTTCTTCTATTTCCATTGGGCTCATTTTTAAAGCTCTTGGTTTGCTGCCATCAGAAGCGCCTACTATCCCCAGCTCTTCCATTGAATCTACTAATCTGGCAGCTCGAGTATAGCCAATACGAAACTTTCTTTGCAGCATAGAAGACGATGCCTGTTGTGTGGCAACAACTAAGCGTACAGCATCTTCAAATAATTCATCTTCTTGCTCAGACGCGTTATCAGTAAATGGTTGTTTCTTATTCCCAGTTAATTCTTGGGTTGTTACCTCTTCTTCAAATATGGGCGGGATAGCTTGTGCTTTTATAAAATTAACTACTTTGGCTAATTCTTCATCAGAAATAAACGCTCCTTGTATACGCTGAGGTTTATTTGCACCAATAGGATAGAAAAGCATATCCCCTTTTCCCAAAAGCTTTTCTGCTCCATTCATATCTAGAATTGTTCGAGAATCAATCTGGGAAGAAACGGCGAAAGCAATCCTAGAGGGAATATTAGCTTTAATAATACCGGTAATAACGTCTACAGATGGTCTTTGTGTCGCTAAAATTAAATGAATACCGGCGGCTCTAGCCTTTTGTGCTAGCCGCAAAATAGTATCCTCAACATCAACAGCTGCAACCATCATTAGATCAGACAACTCATCAATGATTATAACAATAAAAGGTAATTTTTCTTCTGTCGTCTCATTGTATTTATTAATTTCTCGTACTTGTGCTTCGGCAAAAAGTGTATAACGTTTCTCCATTTCTACAACCGCCCAATGTAAGGCAGACGCAGCTTGTTTTGCATTAGTAACCACCGGTGTCAATAAATGAGGTATACCATTGTAGTTAGTTAGCTCTACCACTTTGGGATCAACTAAAATTAATTTTACTTCGTCAGGAGTCGCTTTATACAACAAACTGGCAATAATTGTGTTTATACAAACACTTTTACCTGAACCGGTTGAACCAGCTACTAATAAGTGTGGCATTTTCCCTAAATCAGCAATAATAACATTTCCGGAAATATCCTTTCCTAAACCTACACAAAGTTTCCCTGTTGCTTTTTTTAAAGCAGCACAATCAACTACCGAACGAAAATTTACCGCCTCACTAGTAAGACTGGGAACCTCTAGACCAATAGCTGCTTTTCCCGGAATTGGTTCAATACGAATACTTGGCACCGCCAATTTCAAAGCTAAATCATCAGATAAGTTCTGAATTTTACTAACCTTAACTCCTGGTGCGGGAGCCAACTCAAAGCGTGTTACTGACGGACCACTGGTTACATTGGTTAATGTTGCCCGCACTCCAAAATCCACCAGAGTTTGCTCAATAATTTTGCTTTGTGTCCTAATTGCTTCATTTATACCCTGAGTCTTAGTCTTATGTATATGGTTTAAGAGATTTAATGGTGGGAATTTATAGGTACCACTACTTGTTTTTTTATTATTTGGTGCAACAGAGCTAGATGGAACAGTTTCCACTTCTTTTGGTATTTCCAAAGTAGGGAGTTCCCCCTCAAGTTCAGTACGAGAAAATTTCAATATTGGTTGTACTATATCGGTGGGATCTTCTTCCATATATTCTGTATAATTTTCATTATCTTTTTCTTGATTATAAAAACTTTTTCTTTCTCTGCGCCTTTTGCGTACATCTTCAATTTTCAAACTAGCATTTTTTACACCTGTTTTCATACCATCGCTTGCTTTTTGTAATGAGTCTCCTAACGAAAATTTGCCGGTAAGTACTATACCGGCTAACGTTCCCGCTGATAAAATAATCAAAGCTCCGGCCTTACCTACCACCTTCTTTAGCAGAAAGAGTATGGCTCCCCCCAAGAGGCCGCCACCGGTAGGTAATAGGTCAGGTTGTAATTCCTGACCATCCGGAACTAGAAAATAATGTGTTAAACCTATAAGAGATACTAATATAAGCAGAACAGAAAAGAATTTTCTGCTCAATGTTAGTTGCTCATGTTTAATAACATAACCCAAACCAATAGTTAGTAAATATACAGGCAAAATAAAAGCGGCTCTTCCAAGAGCATATTTTAATATTTTAGCCACAAAAACACCGACGCTGCCTACATTTAAACCCAAAAGAGCGCAAAACATAAACACCGCTATTGCAATTAAAATAATTCCCACTATTTCTACATACTGTAAAAAAGATCCGTTTTCAGATACCTTTTTAGGTATGTTCCTACCACTTTTTCTCTCCAAATTTTACCACCTCTGGTTACTAGATAATTAAACTTCCATAATCAGTGGCAGAATCATAGGACGGCGTCTTGTTTTTTCATACAAGTATCTGCCCAATGCATCACGTACAGCTGATTTTAATGCTGCCCACTCGGTTATGTTGTTATCATGGCATCTATTTAATGCTATAATAACACGTTCTTTGGCAGTATCAATAAGATCTTCAGATTCTCTTACATAGACAAAGCCGCGAGACACAATGTCCGGACCAGCTACAACAGAACGAGTGGCCTTATCAACACTAACTACTACAATCAATATACCATCTTGAGATAATTGTCTGCGATCGCGCAAAACAACATTACCCACATCGCCTACACCTAATCCATCAACTAAGACCTTGCCGGCTGTAACTTTACCATTTAAACAAATGGAATTAGGAGTTAATTCAACTACTGATCCATTTTCTGCAATTACAATATTTTCTTTGGGCATGCCCAAAGAAAGAGCTAATTGTTTATGTTTTATTAAATGGCGATATTCACCATGTACAGGCATAAAGAACTTAGGTCTAACTAAATTATGCATCATCTTGATTTCTTCTTGACTAGCATGACCTGAAACGTGTACGCCCATTGATTTTTCATAAATTACTTCAGCTCCCTGTTTGTACAGGTTATCAATGGTACGGAAAACACCCTTTTCATTCCCTGGAATTGGCGTAGCAGAAATAATAACCGTATCTCCTGGAATAATACCTACTTTTTTATGATCATTCATAGATATTCTTGTCAAGGCTGACATGGGTTCACCTTGGCTGCCTGTAGTAATAATAACTACTTGGCTGGGAGTAAAATTTTTAATATCATCAATATCTATTAAAACTCCCTCAGGAATTTTCAAATATCCTATTTCAGAAGCGATATTAACCACATTAACCATGCTGCGGCCGATAACGGCCACTTTTCTTTTGTTTTTTACCGCACTATCAACAACTTGTTGGATACGGTGAACATTAGAAGAGAAAGTTGCAACAATAATTCTGTTCTTCGCATAGCGAAAACGCGCATCCAAAGTTTTACCGACTATCTTTTCACTGGGAGTATAACCAGGGCGCTCTACGTTAGTACTGTCGGCTAACAGCAAAAGAACTCCCCTATCGCCTAGTTCAGCAAAACGGCTAAATTCTGTGACTTGACCATCAACCGGAGTTTGATCAAATTTATAATCTCCTGTGTGGACAATAACACCCACCGGAGTATGTATTGCTATTGCTACTGCATCTGGAATACTGTGATTAACACGGATAAATTCCAACTTAAAAGGCCCCACGCGAACTATGCTGGCAGGCGTTACAGTCTTTAAGTTGCTGCTTGAAACTCCATTTTCCTTCAACCGTCCTGTTAAAATCCCTAATGTTAAAGGCATTCCATAAACCGGTACATCAAAATCTTTCAATAAGAAAGGTAAAGCTCCAATGTGATCTTCATGACCATGAGTCAAAAAGATAGCCTTGAGCTTATCCTTGTTTTCCATCAGGTAAGTTGTGTCAGGGATTACCAAATCTATACCTAACATATCATCTTCAGGGAATGCTAAACCAGCATCCACTAAAATGATATCATCACCATAGCGAAAAGCGGTCATATTCTTACCAATTTCTCCTAGACCGCCAAGTGGAATAATATTTAATTTTTCTTGCGTTTTATTCAAAAAACACACCTCCTATATTTTTTTTCCGCACATTCATACATTGGGAGTTATTATAGCCGAACACTCACCTATCGATTATTATACCTTTATTAATACTATTTTGCAAATATTCGTGCCCTTTATGTGTGAAAAAAGCTTAAAACTTGGACTTTTTGACGAAAAAAACAGGTTATTACGCAATAACGCGCAATAACCCGTAATTAATTAGAATCTCGCACTATCTTAAATAATTTCTTTTTTAGCATCTGCTTTATTTTGCATAACCTGCCAATAATAAGTTGCTGCCAAAATAATAGTCCCGGCGATATCAGTCTGCAAACCAGGATCTATTAACATCAAGCCACCCAAAAAGAATAGTAAACGCTGTATAAGCGTAACTTTTCTAATACAGTAACCAATCATCGCAATGCTTACACCCCACATACCAATTAATGCTGTAATTGTCGCAAAAGCAATAGTAGCCGGTGTGCCATTAATCATCAATAATTCAGGTGAATATACGAAAATGTACGGAACGATAAAGGCGGCAATTGCCAGTTTAGCAGCTTTTACACCTGTTTTCATAGGATTAGCTCCTGCAATACCGGCACCTGCATAGGCGGCCAAAGCTACCGGAGGTGTGACGTCAGCAACAATACCAAAGTAAAAAGCAAACATGTGGGCAGCTAAGATTGGCACATGCATCTGCACCAGAGCTGGGGCCGCAATTGTAGACGTAATAACGTAATTGGCAGTTGTAGTAACGCCCATGCCCAAAATTAAGGATGTTACCATGGTAAAGAACATAGCTGGAAGAAGTTGTCCCCCTGCTAAATCTAACAAAGCAGTAGCCATTTTCAAACCTACGCCTGTTTTAGTAACAACACCAATGATAATACCTGCTGTGGCACAAGCAATTAGAACGCCCAGAACATTTTTAGAACCTGCTACCATACCATTAATTATGTCTTTAAACCCAATTCTCGTTGATTTGCGCAAGCAAGCACAAACAAGCGTCAAGCCTATAGCTGCCAAAGCAGCTCTTGTTGGTGTATAACCTGTTACTAATAAATAAACGATAACAACTAACGGTATTGCCAAATGACCTTTTTCCAAGAACAAGGCTTTGAACTTAGGCAACTGATCACGAGGAGTACCTTTTAAGCCACATTTTTTAGCTTCATAATGAACACCAAGCCATACTCCTGTGTAATATAGCATAGCAGGAATTACGGCAGCTTTCACTACCTCAATATAAGGAACACCAACGAATTCTGCCATTAGAAAAGCCGCAGCACCCATTACTGGAGGCATTAATTGTCCACCGGTAGAAGCAGCTGCTTCTACCGCACCTGCAAAAGCAGGATCATATCCCAATTTTTTCATCATGGGAATGGTAAAAGAACCTGTGCCTGCAACATTAGCAACGGAACTTCCCGATACAGTACCCATAAGTCCACTGGATAATACTGCAACTTTTGCCGGTCCGCCGGAAGCCCACCCTGCTACAGCATTTGCAATATCTATGAAGAATTTACCCAAACCTGTTGCTTCTAGATATGCGCCAAACAAAATGAACAAATAGATAAAAGTTGATGATACACCTAATGGAATGCCAAAAATTCCCTCGGTGGTAAAAAACAAATGATCCAACATTTCTTGCACGCCTACGCCCCTGTGTGCTAAAATCCCGGGGATGTAAGGTCCAACAAAAGCATACACAATAAAGAGAAAAGCAACTGTAATCATTGTCCAGCCTACCGTACGCCTAGCAGCCTCAAAAACCAGCAAAGTACCTATAATACTAACTATAAAATCAGTTTGGTTATTCATGCCGGCACGTAACACTAAATCTTGGTAAAAGACCACAATGTACATACAACTACTTGCACCTAAAACTGCCAATACGACATCAAACCAATTCATGGAAGTTTTTGACCACTTTCCACGAGTTGGGTATAATAAAAAAATTAGCGACAAACCAAAGGCCAAATGTATAGCTCTTTGTAATGCGGCGTCCATCACGCCAAAAATTGCGGTATATAATTGAAAAAGTGCAAAACAAATGCAAATTGCGGAAATAATTTTGTCCCAAACTCCGGTTAATGTACGTTTACCTGCCTCTGGGTCAAATTTCAGCAACACTTCTTCTGCGGTCAGTTCTTTTACTTGAGCCTCGCTCACTTGTCTTTCCCCCTTTCAAAACCAAACCAATTACGGTATCTTTTATCTACAGATATTTTTACAAGAGAGCCTGATTTGTAAAGCTTATACAAAGGGATCTCCTTGCCAGCATAGTAAAGGCTGGCTTTTGCCTGCTTTGCCGTTCTAAAAGCCACAGATTTAAAAGGTCTGTTCATTTCCATTATAAAGTGACCGTCATCTGTAGTCGTAAATTTACCTTCACTAGCCCAAAAAGGCAAGCCTACACCAAAATCTTCATACCTAGTATAGAGCATAACCATGTCATTTGCGCCATTAATAACAAAATATTCCTCGCAAGGAGTTTTCTCCACTGAATGAATATATTTATAATGCCATTTATCACCTATAAATGTTGTAAAGCTAAAGGTTTTTTGGTTGTCATCTGGAGTAATTCTTAAAACCAATTGATTACCGTACCAAAAAATACCACCTGCAATAGCTATACATATAGTAAAAATCATCCCATAAAAAGACCGGAAACCGGATTTTACCGGCACCCGGTCTTTTCCACAAATTGCACCAGACAAAATTATTTCTCCTTAAAGAATTTCTCTGCACCAGGAGCAACAGTTATGGACATACCATCTTTAGCCGTTGCTTTACTTGCAACTGCTGCAACTGCATGAGCTGCTTTCAAACGATCTAAGTTAGAGAAAATAGCCTTTGTTACATCGTAAGCTGTTTGTTCATCCATTTTATCAGTTACTACCAACATACAACGAACTGCTACAGCTTCGCAAGCAGAAGCTTGTTCCGGATATGTTGTTTTAGGAATACTAACTTTAGTATAGAACGGATATTTTTTAATTAAAGCATCAGCTTTTGCAGCCTCTACAGGAAGCAATACAACTTTATGTTGAGCAGCGATATCCTGAATTGCAGCAGTTGGGAAACCAGCTGTTACAAAAGCAACATCAACATTACCATCTTTCAAAGCACTGGAAGCTTCACCAAAAGATAAATATTGAACTTTAACATCATCATAAGTTATGCCATATGCTTCTAGAATTTGACGAGCATTAGCTTCTGTACCACTACCGGCAGCACCAACAGCTATGCGTTTGCCCTTTACATCAGCAAGAGATTTAATTCCTGTTGAATCTAAAGTGATAATTTGCACAGTTTCAGGGTACAAAGTAGCTAATCCTTTTAAATTAGCAACTTTTTTATCTTTAAACATTTCAACACCATTTGCAGCATAATAAGCAATATCATTTTGTACTAAGGCAATATCAACTTTACCTTGTTGTAACAAATTAATATTTGCTACAGAAGCACCTGTGCTTTGAGCACTAGCATTAACACCCTTAACGTTTTTATTTAAAATATCTGCAACTGCTCCGCCCAATGGAAAATAAGTTCCTGATGTTCCCCCTGTGGCTATG
>JAAYAE010000204.1 GCA_012719555.1 Acholeplasmataceae bacterium
ATATTAATCATAACAGGAGCACCTAAAATTTTCATATAAGAAGAATAGAGTTCTGTTGGCCAATAGCGATCATGCCATACTTTATATTTTGGGCACCAATTAATTAATATTTCTTTCCCTAAATCTAAAGAACTGTTTTCTATTACGCTTTTTCCAGTAGTTTTAGAATCACCACATTTTAAAAGAACCATTGGCATTGTGCGCCAGGGGACACTAATTAAGTTTGGGTGTACAATATCTTTCCATGTAAAGGCAATGTCAATTTGTCGTTGTTCAACCGAAGTTAATAATGTGCTGGAATGCTCTGAGTATATATCCAGTTTAATTTTGGGGCTATGTTGCATCAATTGAAGAAATAATGGTGGGAAAATATACTCATTTAAAGTATGTACAGCACCTATTGAAAGTATGAGTTGTTCACCTTGAGCTTTAAAATTTACGGTTTCTTCCCATAAGGCGCTCCAACGTTTTGCTATACGCAAAAAGTCTTGCCCGGACGGCGTTAGCAGCATTGCTTTCATACCATGGCCTCGGTCTATTAGTATCACGCCCAAATCTGTTTCTAAATTTTTTAATCTGTGAGTTAATGCAGTTTGGGATATAAATAAAGACTCTGCTGCTTTGCTAATACTTTTGTTCTGCACCACCGCCATAAAAGCTTGTACGTCATGTATCTGCATACTACACCTCCGTAAAATAGAAAACAATTTAATCGGTATAATTATCAGAATTATTATTATATTTATAGTACATGAAAATAATTGATAATTCAACCCTAATATATTCATTTTACGGTTTTTATATATTGTTATAAAATTAAAATATAAAAGATAAGGAAGTACATAAAAAGAGAACAATTGTGGCTGGTGCATGTCAATGAGACAGCATATAGGTAAAATTTAAAATACAGAAAGGAGCAAATTGATGATTGCAGGAAAAAAGCTTTTGGTGGTAAGTGCTCATGCTGCTGATTACGTTTGGAGAAGTGCCGGGACCATAGCACATTATATTAAATGTGGTGCTGATGTACAAATTGTTTGTCTAAGTTTTGGCATTAGAGGTGAAAGTAATGATTTATGGAAGAAAGGAGGGCAAACAGAAGAATCAGTAAAAGCTATACGTAAAGCTGAAACTTTAAAAGCTGCTGAGATTTTGGGAGTTAAAAACAATATAGAATTCTGGGATTTAGAAGACTATTGCATGAATTTAACTCCAGAAATATATGATAGAATGGTCCTAAAGATTCGTGAGATTAGACCTGATATTATCATTACACATGATAAGTTTGATATCCTTAATCCTGACCATAATCATGTCAGCGAAATGGTATATAGTTGCAGTATTATGAGCAATTCGTCAGGGATTAGTGCCGGAAATACTAAAGTGACAAAGCAAATGAAATTATTTGGATTTGAACCACATCAAACAGAGATAAGCAATTTTAAGCCTGGGAGCTATATTGATATTACTGATTCTTATGAGCAAAAGCTTGCAGCAATGCAATGTTTTCAGGCCCAGAATCATTTGATAAAATATTATACGGATAGAGCTTTTCTTAGAGGAAACCATGCTCGAAGAATTTCAGGTAACCCAGATATTAAGTATGCGGAATGTTTTGCCAATTTTTTCCCAATAGTTGGAAATGAATTATATTAAATATAGGGGGGAAGAACATGAAAAAACTTACAGTTATGCTATTGAGTCTTTGTGTTTTATTTGCTGGTCTGACAGGATGTGCTAAGAGTCAGAAAAATGCTGAAAAAACGGATGCAGCTAAGGCGTGGAAACCAAGCAAAACAATTACAATTGATGTAGCTTTTGCTCCTGGTGGTGATACAGATTATAATGCGCGGATGTACGCGGAAAAATTAGGCAAAACATTAGGAACTTCTGTCATTGTAACCAATGTTACTGGTAGTGGCGGCGCTGCCGCATCTGAAGAGGTTAAAGGTGCCAAACCTGATGGTTACACAGTATTGTTTACACAGACATCATTTTTCTTGAATAAAGTTGCGGGGATCACTAACTATGGCTTGGAAGCCTTTGAATTAGGTAATATTGCAGGTAGTAGTGCATGCTGGGCAATAGTAGCTCCTTCAAAATTAGGCGTTAAAACCCTTAAAGAAATGGTAGAGAAATCTAAAACAGAAAAAATAGTATTGGGTGGTTCTGCCGGCGCAACAGGATCTATGGTAGGTGAACAACTAAATAAGTTGGGCGCAAAATTTAATGTAGTTGATTATGGCAGTGCAACTGACAAGGTAGCAGGACTAAAGAGTGGAGACATTCAAGTTACCGTAGTACCTATTTTAACGGCTATGCCGTATATTAAAAATGGCGAGTTTGTTGTTCTTGCATTAGCTGAAAAAGAACGCAATAAGGCATTCCCAGATGTACCTACGTGTATTGAACAAGGGTTTGATGTAGCAGCTCCTACTTATTATTTCTTTGCTTTCCCTAAAGGAACTCCGCAAGAAGTAATAGATACTTTTAATAATGCTTGTGAGCAAATTTATAAATCTAAAGATTATCAAGATAAATTAACTAAATCTTATTCTCAAACTCCTTTCTTCCAAAAAGGTGACCAAGCTAAGAAAACACTGGGAGACTTTGCCGTTTCTGCTGAGGCAGCTTTTAAGAAATAATGGTTTTCTAATCTAATAAGTAGTTGAAGCATTTCGTATGTGGAAACTACTTATTAGAAATTAAAAGGAGTAAAGACATGCAAATTGATCAAAGACGTGATTTAATAACTTCAATTGTTTTTTTGATTTTTGGTATTGCTGTTATTATAGCTTCCGGCAACATCCCAATAAAAAATGTAAATGGAGATGTTGGATCTGCTTTTTTACCGGAAATGGTAGCAGGAATAATGATATTTTTGAGTATCATTTTGTTTGCTAAAACGTGTATGCATATTAAAAAGTCTAAGCCATTAGAAGAAAAAAATAATGCCAAGATACGAGCAACAGTTGAAACAAATAATAAGCAGAAAGGTTTTGCCGGTAATAAGGCAGTATTTGCAAGTTTTATCAATCTTTGCGTTTACGTGGTCTTATTTAAACCTGTTGGTTTTATTCTTAGCAGTATAATATTCCTTGTTTTACAGATGGGGATAATGACTGAAGATAGCAAAATTACAGCTAGAAAACTTGCTATATGGTGTGTAATTTCAGTAGTGACAGCAGTGTTGGTTTATTTAATATTCTATGAAATATTTTCTATGCCTTTGCCCATGGGTCTTTTGGATTCTGATGAATAGATGACTATAGGAGTATATTATGGATGAAATTTTAACGATGTTTAATGGGGCTACATTATTGCTGATTTTACTTGGTAGTATCGTAGGTATTGTTTTTGGGGCCATTCCCGGACTTAATGCTACCATGGCTGTTGCGTTGTGCCTTCCATTTACTTATGGAATGGACTCAGTAAATGGTGTATCTTTGCTCTTAGCTTTATACTTAGGAGGAATTTCCGGCGGTCTCATTTCCGCTGTATTGTTGCGAATTCCAGGAACGCCTGGTTCATTGGCCACTGTTTGGGATGGCGGTAAGATGGCCGAAAACGGTGAGCCTGGCAGAGCTTTTGGAATTGGCATAACCTATTCTTTTATTGGTAATATTTTTGGTATATTGTGCATGGCTCTTATAGCTCCACAATTAGCAAATTTCGCTAGCAGGTTTGGACCCTGCGAGTATTTTGCCTTAATATTTTTTGCGTTAACACTTATTTCTAGTTTGTCAGAAGGTGATATGGTTAAAGCACTTATTTCAGGGTGTGCTGGAC
>JAAYAE010000205.1 GCA_012719555.1 Acholeplasmataceae bacterium
ATTTGGCATAGCAGCTTTGAACACTACTATTCTAAATGGAAAGGTGAGGTTTTTGTATAACATTTATTGCCCACCCGCATAGCAGGTGGTTTTTTGTTTCGCACGCTTTGCGAGCGAAACAGACTAAAGTCTTATATAATAACCGGCTAAAAGGCTCCCCAAAGTTTTTAATTGGGGAGCCTTTTAGCTGGGAAAAACAGATTGTATACTAGCGAATTAAATTGTAAATTGCTTGGGCATAAATCTTAGTTATCCTACGCAAATCCTCCAACGCAATGTACTCATTACATTGGTGTGCCAATTCTTGCTGCCCGGGAAATACCGGACCAAAGGACACCGTGTTTTGTACAGAACGGCAATAAGTACCTCCACCAATAGCAAGCAGCTTTGGTTCTTGACCTGTACACTCTTTATATGTTTCTTGCAGAATCTTAATAAAGGGACAATCTCTTTCCACATAAAGGGGTTTCTTGTGCTGAATAAGCTCAAAATCTGCCTCCAGCTTTTCTGCCAATGCTTTAAGTTTTTCCAAAATTTCCTCACCATCACAAGCTACAGGATAACGAATATCAAATTTTACAGTTGCCTTATTAGCGTCAACATTTATCATAGCCGTATTAATTGTTAGTCCGCCTGATATTTCATCATGACAGTAGATCCCTAGTGAAGCTCCGTTAGTTTCCATTTTAAGATGTTTAGCAAGATAATTAATAAATTTACTCAATGGGGTATTGGCCTTGGAGAAAAGAGCTGCCAATAACTGCAACATATTTTGAATAGCATTCCAGCCTTTTTCCGGTAGGCTGGCGTGTCCTGTAATGCCCATAGAGGTTATTTTTACACCTTTTAAGTCTGTTTCTACCTTAAAGTGTTTTCCCAACCCCAGAGACCTTATTTGAGCCACAACGTCCTCTTCGGTAACCTCTGCCACGATCGCTGTTGTTAGGTCCGGAACCACATTTATTCGTGTTCCTCCCTCTAGGGAAATAATGTTTGCTTCGGTTTTTTCCATCTTTAAACTATATAGGAAATGTATTAGTCCCTTTTCCGCATGGATAATGGGGAATTCTGCGTCAGGAGAAAAACCACAAGCAGGGGCCTCTTCCTTTTTTAAATAATATTCTATACCACGAGAAAAGCTTTCTTCATCCGTTCCCAATATAAGGCGGGCACGTTTGCTAATGGGAAGACCACTTTCCTTAATAGCTTTAAGCGCATAAAGGCAGGCTACCGCAGGTCCTTTATCATCTCCAGAACCACGGCCGTATAATTTGCCATCAACGATCTGTGCGGAGTATGGTGGCACAACCCAAGCACCAGCGGCCGGAACAACATCCAGATGTGCCAAAATCGCCACTTGCTCTCCTTCTTTTCCCAATTGTGCATAACCGGCATAGCCTTCCAAATTTTTTGTAGTTAAACCCATGTCCTTAGCCTTGATCAACATAGTGTCCAGTACTTGAGCAATGCCAAGGCCAAAAGGAGCTCCTTTTTGAATAGTGCTATCATCCAAAACGCTTTTAATACTAATTATATCCTGCGTATCCTTTACCAACTCGGCAAAAGATTTATCAACAATTTCATTCAAAACATTTTCCACAACAAAGCCCCCTACTTTTATTTAAAATCATCTAAATATTCTTGTAAACAAGTGAAATATTGCCCCATATGGATGCCATCAACAAAAGAATGATGAGCTTCAACTGAAAAAGGCAACAAGGTCTTACCGTTTTCCCGGAAATATTTTCCCCAGGCTAAACGAGGCACCGAGTCCTCCTTATTGAAAGAAATAGTATGAGATAGATTGGTAAAAGATACCCAGGGAATACAGGTAATATAGATCAAATCATCCCTGCCCTCTACATCGCTTTTTACAAAATATTCTTGTTGTTCCTCTGTTTTTTGTTTGGCCTTCTCTACAAATTCTTCCAGCCCGGAAGTCATATCTACAGTAACCATCTTAAACAAATCTGTTCCCTGTTGCATAGCTGTAAAAGAAGGATTTATTTTTTCGTGTAAAACAACATTCTCTTGTCTAATGCGATACTTAAATGCCTCTACTTCATTTAGGGCAAAGGTTGCCGCATAAATCATAGCATAGTAAAAGGGAATATTTTTTTCTCGGCACTTAGCCAAAAAGTTTGTAACATTTACATTAGAACAAATTAAATAATGTGCATAATCCATACGCTTAAAAAAATGATAATGAATTGCCCGTGGCCAAGTATTCAAATCTATAACTTGCATGAATATCACCCTCCTTTTGCATGTTGATAAAATTATAGCACAAATATGTAAACTACGAAAAAATCTATTAAGCTCAATTTTTTCGCCTAAATCCGTATATTATAATTTTGCCAATTTTATATTTATGATATAATGTGAAATAAACTTATTGGAGATAACCATCATATGAACTATAAATTTTACACTGCTTTGCCACCGGAAGCTCAGGATATAAGGCAAAAGGTTTTTGTGGAAGAGCAGGGATTTCAACATGAATTTGATACTATCGATAATAGTGCTACCCATCTGCTAATGTTTGAAAATAATGCAGCCATAGCCACCGCAAGATTCTTTAATGGTAAAACAAAAAAAGAATTTATCATAGGCAGAATAGCAGTATTGCCTGAATATAGGAATAAACACATAGGCGCTGAAATGCTGGAAATACTGCAAAAGAAAATAAATGAATTAGGAGGAGATAGAATAATTTTATCAGCACAATGCCGTGTGCAGCCTTTCTACGAAAAACAGGGCTACAAAGCTCAGGGGGCCCCATATTTGGAAGGCCTTTGCGAACATATAAAAATGATTAAAACTATGGAAAGTACAAAATAAAGGAGTGTTTAATAATGAAAAAGCTGATTTTATTTATGACTATGCTGATTATTCTCCTAGGAACAACCACCTCTTTCGCAGAGGAAAAACCACAAGTAGCCGTCCTGTATGTTAATAATGCTAAAACCACCTATGATGCAGATGTAGATAACAGTATATTAAATAATTTAGCAAAATGTATTAATTCGCAAAAATATGTTTATGTAAATGGTACTCCTTATATTGAAAAATTGAAAAAAGCAGGCGTTGATGACCTTTCCACCGCAGAAAGAGCTGATATTATCGATGCTTTTTCTGGTGAAGGAATAGATTATATTGTTTTTGTTGAAGTACAGCCCCTAGTAAGAAAAGAGAAACTATCTTTCTTCACTTATGGCATTGATATAACTGCTGTTGTTCCTTTTAAGGTCATCGACTTGGTTAATGGCAAATACCTATACAACGGCAAATTTTCTGAAAAAGCCTCAGACAGCACTGCTTTCGGAGGCCTAGGCAACAAAGCTATAGCACTGAAAGCCCTAGATAAAATAAATCAGCAAATTGCAACCGTTCTAAGTAATAGATTACCGGCTGGCAAAATCAGGTAAGTAAATTTAATCATTGCAAGCTTTTTGCTTATCTATAAATTAGGTACACTAGCTCAATTTTATACTAAAGACCGGACTATAAAAGTCCGGTCTTTAAATTTTTTATTGAATTTTTAACAATACCAACTTAATATAATCATAGTTTGACAGAACAAATAAATTACAATTAATTTTCTGCAACATTAATTTTTCCTAACATGATATTAAGAATTTCAATATCCGTTGACTTCATTCCCACACGACCCATACGGCCAACGCTCTCTATGGTTTGTTCAATATCATCTTTTACAAGACCCTCACCTGAGTGAAAGACATGATTTTTCTTGCTTAAATGCAAAGCCATAATAGCAGTCTCTACAGCTATTGCTATTTTTGCCGCACAAGAAGGCTTTGCACCATCGCAAACCATACCACCAACATTGGTTATACTATTTGTAATAACATCACATATAGCCCTATAATCCATTCCCATCATATAGGCAATACCGGCACCACTGCCACAGCCTGCACTTACTGCACCGCAATAAGCAGAAAGGCTGCCGATAAATCTTTTTTGGTGAATGGCAATAAGATTGCTTACGACTAGAGAACGATACAATTTTTCCTCACTTACTTTGAGTTCTTTAGCATATTCAATAACCGGTAATGATACGGTAATACCCTGATTACCACTTCCAGAATTTATTACTACCGGAAGAGGACAACCGCTCATTCTGGCATCAGAACCCGCAGCAGCAAAAGCCTTAGCTCTTAATTTAACATTAGTTGTGTCAAATTCGCTCATAAGAGTTCTACCAACTTCGGCACCATAAGGATTGCGCATACCTTCCTCCGCAATAGCAGAGTTAAATTCTATTTGTCTGTCCAAGACCTTTTGCACATCTTCGATTTTTACTACATCGGCAAATTCAAGAATATCTTTAACGTTCAAAAGTGTTTTATTAGGAAAATCTTCACTTGCAGATTTTTCGTAATCATGTTCTTTGGTCAGTAAAACCTTACCATTTTTGACAATCTTGGTAATATTACTGTGATAATCTTTAATTACTACTTCCGCAGATTCCTTACCGGCTTTAGCCTGAATAACTATATACAAATTAGCAACATTTTCAATCAGCTCACAGGAGCAAAAATCTCCCTTTAATAAACTATTGCACTGATCTATATCCGCCTGAGTTATATCTTCTAAAACAGCAAGCTCCTTTGCGGCATTACCACCCAAAACACCCAGCACCGCTGCTACATCAATACCTTTACCGCCGCCTGAATGCGGAACGGTTACGGCCTTAACGTTTTTGACAATATTACCACTACAATATACGACAATATGTTCCGGCATTTGCCCCAATACTTCACGAACCTTTGCCCCTGCGTACGCAATAGCAATCGGTTCCGTACACCCTAACGCTACTACAAGCTCTTTCTCTAGAATGGCTACATAATTATCATAAATAACCTGATTCAATACTATACCCCTTTCAAATACAAAACTTTGTAAAAAATACTATGATAAAATACTTTATGTCCCATAAACACAATGTAGTGAAAAAACTCCGAAAAGTTTCTTCACTACATTGTGTTTACTATATTATATAATGCCATGCGTTTTGTAAAGTATTAATGTGTAAATTATTGAACAATATTGTATGCCATACATTTTGTTAGCGGTTGTAAGAGCCTTATGAAAGTATCGGCAATTGCTTTTCTCATCTATCAAATACTCTACGTCAGTTTACTGTTTTCATCTTAAATATTCTGTTGTATCACATGAATTTGCTTTCTATGTAACTTCACTAACTTGCTCTCAATAGACATCTTTACAATCACATCCTTAACAATTTGATCTATCTCTTTTCCATCAGAATAGTCTGCGGGCGCAATAAAGTCCACCCTCTTATCATTTAACAACTTTGCTACTACTTTTTTTTTGCGCGCCTGATATACGGCAATAGATTTTCCACCATTGGACTTAACCAATTTCATGCATGGAACATCTGTCAATCCATCACCAATATAAATCATATTTCTAAACGGTATTGGTCTATCATCATTATCCACATATTGATTAAGTTTTTCATCCTCAGAAATATCAAGAACGCCCTTATTTATTCGAAATAAAAACTGTGTCTTAGTAGTATAGTTAACTGCCATTTTAGGCCAAACAGCTAATCCATTCTCCTCATAAAGGAATTCACAGGCATATATTTTTTTAAATTTTTTATATATTTTGCTGCCTTCAATAATTTCCTTTAATCCTGATGAAATTATATAATGCTCAATAGTAACTCCCTTTTCTTTTCCATATTCAGTAATTCTATCAAACCATTCTTCAACACCATTAAAAAATTCTATATTTCCTCCTAGTGTAACAAAGTTTTCTCTTTTAATCGGTTTTTCACTACTCTTAGATTCTTTAATCATTAAATACATATATGCTAAAATTTTATCCATGTGTTCTTCTTGGGCTAAAGAGCTAGCTTTAGCCCAAAATTTTGGCGCGGTCCAATTAATACTAGGTATAAACCCATATTCTTGCATATCTTTTGTAC
>JAAYAE010000206.1 GCA_012719555.1 Acholeplasmataceae bacterium
ATTCTGGAATAGGAAACCGTAAAATATAACAAAAGCTGAATACAAAAGGTCAGAAATAAAGTTATTTAATATCAGCGATTTTTTAATATCTGAACTCTTTAATGCTTGTTAATTGATATGACAAATTTAAATTTACTAAATTTTTAGAAATACAAGATTGTTAAACTAAAAAAAAATTAAACATGATTAATCGAAGAAAATTTTTAAAAAATGCATCTATTCTAACAGGAGCAGGTGCATTGTCAGGATTGGCAGTTTTTCCTTTCGGATATAGCTGTAGCAGACCAGTGACTATTACTTCTCAAACATATGGAAAAAATTTAAGGGACCATCTTTGGATGTGGGGACATGATTCCGGAGTATATGACGGCCCGGACGGCATTTACAATATTCCGCTAAGCCCTCCAATCAGTATGGCTGACGGCATTAAATATATGGGAATCCCTAATGTATGCGTAATAAGACACGGGATTCCTGAAAATAGTGATTACCTTACTCAATTTGATGATGTTAAACGTATTGCATGGACTCTTTCTATGGGATCTAACGAATCTTATCAAACTTTAAAAGAGTATGTTTTTGGTTTGCGTGATACTATGCCTAACCTAACTGGTTATTTTCTTGACGATTTCTTTCGATTTAGCGGAAGTTCGTTACCCGAAGACAGTACAGAACCAGCTCCGGCAGCTCTCTCTATTGAGGAAATAAAACAGCTTTATAACGAAACTCTTTCCTATAAACGACGCCTTGACCTTGCAATGGTTTTGTATACCCATCAGTTGCACCCTGCAATTCAGCCTTATATGCAATATGTAGATGTTGTATCGCTATGGATATGGACTGGAGCAGATATTCAAAAAATAGAAGAAAACTTTAAGAAATATCGGTTACTGGTACCTGACAAACGAACATTACTTGGTATTTATATGTGGGATTTTGGCGGTAAAAAAGAATTGGACCAGAATTTTATGATCAAACAGTTGGATTATGCATACCGATTATATCAGGAAGGAGAAATTGAAGGAATGATTTTTCATTGTACACCTCTTGTAAATAAAAACCTGCAGGCTGTTGAATATGCTAAAGAGTGGATTGCAAAACATGGAGATGAGAGGAAATAGCAAAATCTAAAATTTTAAAATAAAAATATAACAGTTATTGGGTAAAGTTTTCAGATATTAGACTTTACCCAATATTCCTTATTAAGAAATAAATTTATACAAAAATATAAATGGGTTGCAATAAATTAACAAATGGAGCAAAAGTTTGGTATTTTCCTGATGGTTACCTGCCAGAGAAAGTGAATCAGGGAAAAATGGAAAGCCATGAAGCGTTGGTTTTACTGAATATGCATGAAATTACCGCTGAAATTTTTCTGGATTTTTATTTTGAAGATAAACCTCCTGTCAAAGATATTAAGATAAATATCCGGCAAGAAAGAGTTTTGTGCGTTAGACTTGACCATCCTGATGAAATTGGAGGATTGGTTATTCCTCCTTTATGCCAATACTCAATCAGGGTACGTTCCAACGTAACAATTGTTGCACAATTTGGAAGATTGGATGCAACTCAACCGAATTTAGCCTATTATACAACTATGGGTTTTTTTGAAAATGCGTGATCTTATTTTATATGAAACATACAAATAATGTATTAATTCCCAGGATTTATCTTCTTCGATATATTCTTGTTAGTATATGTTTCCCTTTTTGGGGGTTTGGAGAAAATGTTACTAATCCGCTCGTGCATGCATTTCCGAGAATCCTTAATTTGAGTCATTTTGAGGGTTCACTTATTCAATTTGCATTTTATGGAGGATATTTTGCAATGGCGCTTCCTGCAGCTTTGTTTATAAAAAGATATTCTTATAAATCAGGTATTCTTATGGGGTTGTTTTTATATGCCGTAGGAGCTCTTCTTTTTATACCGGCAAGTATGACCTTAATGTTTTGGCCGTTCCTCGTTGCTTATTTTGTGTTAACTTGCGGACTCTCCTTCCTGGAAACGAGCGCAAATCCGTATGTTCTTTCTTTAGGCCCAGAGGAAACTGCTACAAGACGTTTAAACTTATCACAGTCGTTTGGACCTATGGGTTCGTTGATAGGTATGTTTACCGCACAACAGGTGATACTGAAGAACCTAAGTAAGGCAACGGCAGAAGAAAGAATGCAAATGACACCTGATATGTATAAAGCATTGACAATGCAAGATTTCTCATACATAAAATTGCCTTACGTTACAATTGCGGGCATTATTGTTATTTTGTTCATCATCATAGCGGTGACTCATCTGCCAAACCATAGAGACAGAGACAAGGAATTAGATTTTGTTCCAACAGTTAAGCGATTATTTCAGAAAAACAGGTATTATGAAGGGATAATAGCTCAATTCTTTTACGTAGGTGCACAAATCATGGTGTGGACTTTTATTATTCACTATGCAGTATCCGAATTGGGATTTACAGAAGCAGAAGCTCAGGGGTATAATATCCTTGCTATGGTAATATTTGTATCCAGCCGTTTTATTTGCACTTTTTTCTTAAAATATATTTCACCGAGTAGGTTGCTGCTCTATTTGGCAATAGGTGCCACAATTTTAACGATGGGAACTGTATTTTTAACCGGCCTGCCTGGTTTATACGCTTTGATAGGAATTTCTGCTTGCATGTCTCTCATGTTCCCAACTATTTACGGTATTGCTCTTAAAGGAATTGGTGAAGATGCTAAAATAGGAGCAGCTGGTTTGATTATGGCTATATTGGGTGGCTCAATGATGCCACCCATAATGGGTGCCATCATTGATTTAAAAACAGTTTTTAGCTTCTCTGCCGTGCGTTTTGCATTTTTTATACCATTTATATGTTTTGTCGTTGTGGCTATATATGGATACAGAGCGTATAAAATATACAAT
>JAAYAE010000207.1 GCA_012719555.1 Acholeplasmataceae bacterium
ATAAAATGTATTAAAAAATATGGTGTTTTGTGGAAGTTTACCCTTTTTTGTAGTAGAATCAAAGTATGCATTTATGGAAAAAAGATTGAAGGGGAAAAAGATGAAGTTGTTGCGTGCGGATTTACATTTACATACTATGGCTTCTGACGGAACATGGACACCGGAAGAATTGGTAATAGCAGCTAAAGCAGCTGATTTAGGTATAATAGCAGTAACTGACCATGAGAGTGTTACAAATGTTTTAGAAACGGAAAAATTGTCGCAAGCAGCCGGCATTAAATTTTATAGAGGGGTGGAAATATCAACTACTTATGGCAACCATTGTTATCATGTTTTAGGATACGGTATTGATGTAACAGATAAAAGGCTTTTAGAACTTTTAAATTACAACACTTATTTGCTTGAGAAAAAAGATGAAGATAGTATTTCTGTACTAATAAATAAAGGTTGGCCCATAAACATGGATGATTACCATAATTATATTTACGATAGGCGTAGAGGCGGCTTCAAGTCTTTAATATATTTGCAGGATAAGGGATTGTGCACCGGCGTAGATGATTTTTTCAAGCATATTTTCACCTCGGATAATGAACTGTGCTTTCCTCAGTTTGGTACAATAGGTGAAACTATAGATATAATACACAATGCTGGCGGAAAGGCTTTTTTAGCCCATAGTGCTAGTGATTTTCATGGTCCGGGACTAGATATTACCTTAGGCGTTTTGGGTGAAGAAAAGTTTGATGGGTTTGAATGTTATCATTCAGGACATAATCTAGAAGATACTGCAAATTTGGTGCGCTATTGTCATGAACATAAAAAATTAATTAGCGGGGGCAGCGACTGTCACGGAACTTTTGTGCCCGGCAGGACAATCGGTATACCGGAAATATATGAAAACGATATTAGGATGGAATAGAAAAAATCTGATCTGTTAGAGTATCCTAAAAGAGAAGTTTGTTTTACAAGTATATGGATATATTGCGACGGGGTGAGCTTGCCGGGGAATAACTGGTGGGCATGCATGCGATTTTATTAGGATTTAGAGGTGCTTTTTATGCCTAAAGTAAAAACTGTGCTAATTGTAGATAATCAAGAAACAAATAGAATATTGCTCAGGCATATTTTGACCGGAGATTACAATACTATAGAGGCTAGCAATGGTCAGGAAGGTTTAGATATACTTACTAATAGAAAAATTGACGTTGTTGTATTAGGGGTACTAATGCCGCCAATTGACAATTTTGAGTTTTTGCGCCGTAAAAAAGAGAATTCAGAACTGGCTATTATTCCAATTTTAGTAACTGTAGCTTCGGACAAAATAGATGCAGGAGAAAAAAGTTTAATTCTAGGCGCAAATGATGTTATTAATAAACCCTTTGAGGCAGTTGTTTTACGCCAACGTTTGGCTAATTTGTTACTTTCTGAAGAGAGCAGTAAGGATGAATACCTTGTACAATATGATAATTTGACGGGGGTTTATTCCAATGAAACGTTCTTGCGCAAGACTAAAAGTTTTATGCAGAATAATTCAGAAACAGCTTTTGATATAATCTGTATTAATATAAAAAAGTTTCGACTTTTCAATGATTTGTTGGGGATTGAAGCGGGAAGGCAGATGTTGTGTTTTATTGCCCAACATCTTTATGCATTTCTGCATACAAAACAGGTGATTTTCGGGCGTCTTGATAGTGATAGTTTTATTGTTTGTGCACGAAGTACAGAAAATATAGGGTGTGAACTGTTAAAAATATTTAAGGAACACTTACATGAATATGTAGTTACTATTAGGGCTGCTGTAGCTATAGGCATTTATCATGTAGATGATATTAACCTACCGATACAGCTTATGGCTGATCGTGCCCATTTTGCTGCCTACAAAGATATGGATAATTATGCAAGCACTCTTAGTGTCTATGTTGAAAAAGACATGATATGTATGCTTAAAGAGCAGAGCATGGTTAGTGAAATGCATAGTGCTTTAGAACATGGTGATTTTAAGGTTTATTATCAACCCAAATTTAATTTAACAAATAATGTGCTTATAGGTGCTGAGGCTTTAGTAAGATGGGAACATCCTACTAAAGGCGTCATAGACCCTGGGAATTTTATAAGTATTTTTGAGAAAAATGGTTTTATAACCTTTTTAGATGAGTATGTCTGGGAACAAGTTTGCATGTTTATCAATAAGGCAATAAGAGATGGCTTGCAAATAGTACCTATCTCTGTTAACCTTTCACGAGTAGATATTTATAAAGAAGGACTTTGTGATAGACTTTGTGCTTTGCGTGATAAATATTCAATACCGGATAACTTATTGGAACTTGAAATTACGGAAAGTGTTTATACTGAAAATTCAAAACAGTTAATAGCAGTGGTAAAACAGCTTAAGGCTGCAGGATTTAGAATTGCCATGGATGATTTTGGCAAAGGATATTCTTCACTTAGTATGATAAATGAAGTGGCCGTAGATGTTTTAAAACTAGATATGAAGTTTATGGAAAATCTTGAAACAAAAAATAATGGCAGTAATGCATTTTCTTTTGTTGTTAATTTAGCCACGTGGTTGGATTTACAAATTATTGCCGAAGGCATTGAAACAGAAACACAAGTAACTTTTTTGCGCAGTTTAGGTTGTAATATGGGACAGGGGTATTTATTATCACATCCCCAAAAAGCAGAGGCTTTTACTAGTATCTTAGGGAATTTTGCAAAGCAAACATTTAGGGAAAAAAGGTCAATTCCTAAAAAAAATGGTATTGTTGAAGAATTTTGGCGGCACAATTCTATTGCTAGCAATATCTTTAATGTTTTTGTGGGAGCATTGGCCCTACTTGAAGAACACGGTAAAATATTATCTATTATTAGAGCTAACGATAAATTTAATAATATTTTCGGTCAAGCAAAATTGGATTTAATGTTTCGCAATCATAATGTGTTAGATGGTATACACAAAGATGACCTTGCTGGGTTTATAGCGATGACTAAGACTGCAAAAGTTAGCAAAGAGGAAGTTGCATTTGATAGTCGGTGGAATACACTTAAAAAAGGTAAGGTAGTTTGGCTGCACAGTAATATGCGAGCTATTTATCATGATAACCAAAAAACTATATATTTATGCTCTATAGAAGATATGACTACGCGTAAAGAAGAAGAAATAAAGAACAAAATTAATAATAGACGCTTGCAGATGATATTGGCGGAATCAAAAATAAACGTTTGGGAATTTGATATCGCCTCACAGACTTTTTTGACAAATAAAGCTGCTATGCGACGTTTTGGTTTAGGTG
>JAAYAE010000208.1 GCA_012719555.1 Acholeplasmataceae bacterium
ACTCTGATTATGTCAAATATTTCAAAAAACGATACCTTAGCAATATTTGCCCAAGGTATCGTTTTTTGAAACATTAATGTTGAATTTTCGATTAAACCCTTTTCCCTTTTAAAAGTTCTGCTAATATTGCCTATCCCATTGCAAAATCCTTGGCAGAAGCGGTGGCTACAGCTATTCTTACCGCCGCTGCAGGTTTGGTATTGCCTACCGCAAACCTTTCTGCAGCGTAAACCTGCACTCCACGAACATACGCTTCTGCCTCAAAGCTGGTACCCGTCCACCCTTTCGGTAAAACTAACCAACGAAAAAGACTATTGTTTGTTCCCCACACTTCATAGCCCAGTAAAATTTTATTGAGAATAATATTTCGTTCAATGGCAATATTTCTCTGTTCTTCAATCAAAAGCTCTGCTTTACCGGATACCAAGACACGCCCAGCTAACTCCAATAGCAATGGTGATGGAGTCAAATTAATATTATAGAGAGCATCAAGCATGGCCTTGTAGTAATCTCTTGGCGGAACAATATAGGCAAGTCTAAGTCCCGGCGCTATAGCCTTAGAAAAACTGGCAATAAAAACAGTATTTTCCGGCGCGTAAGAAGCTGTCGCCGGTCTAGTTCTATCATTAAAAAGGCAAAAAATCCCATCTTCAATAATGAGCAAATTTCTTTCAATAGCAATTTTTGCCAGCATTTGCTTACACTTATCGGACATCATATGCACTGTAGGATTTTGAAATTCTGAAATAATATAAACGCCTTTAATATGATCATTTTTACAAGCCTTAATAAGACCGGCTTCAGAAATCTCTCCATTCTTTTGGGCAAGAGGTATTAATTTAATGCCTAACATGCTAGCAACGCTTTTTATCCCCGGATAAGTAAGTGGATCCACACCTATGCTATCTCCGGCACGAAAAACTCCTGCTAAAATAGCTGCAATGGCGTTTTGTCCGCCAGCAGCCGGCAGCACTTTATCTTCCGTAGTAATATAACCCATCTTAGCAATAAATTTAACTGCTGCTTCTTTTTGCCAAATAGCTCCTTGATCCAATCCATAGTGCAGCAATTGGCCAAAATTGGGCTCCATAAGCAATGCTTGCATAACATCATATAACTCCTTATAGGCTATGCACGCAGGAGCCATTGATCCCATTTCGATTAAATTCTTATCAGACTGTGGTAACATTTTAAAACACTCTAAAGCATTATAAGCAACGAAGGTGCCTCTGCCTATAGTTCCATTCAAAAGCCCCTTTTGCGTACACAATTTAAAAGCGCGGGTAATAGTGCTAACGTTGATATCCAAAAAATCTGCCAGCTCTCTTTGCGGTGGCAGTTTCGTTCCCGGCAAGAGTACTCCCTCTTTTATATCCTTTTCCAATTGTGCGGCTAAATAAAGATACAATGGATGTTTATCCGGTCCAAGTACCGGCTTCCAACTCATAGGATAATTTTCGAAAGAATTAATAGGCATAGCTTTTCCTCCCCATTACATTGCATACATTAGCATATTTACTACAATAGCTCCAATAACTACAAATGTAATCGACATATTAAACCAGCTCAAAGCTAATGCTGTTACCGCACCTACCACGCCAATAGCCATAAAATCTTTATCCACTGACAGTACCCCTGGAAAAACCAAGGCGGTCATCGCACTATATGGTATCAAGCGAAGAAACTTCTCAACACTAGGTCTATTAGTTTTTTGACCCAAAAATAACACAGGCAGCACCCTGCCAAAATAAGTAACCAACGCCATTCCTATGATTAATAAAAATATCTTCATTGAGCTTCCTCCTCTTCAGTTTCTTTCACAAAAAATATTCCCAAAAAGGCTCCGACTAAAGTTGCGAAAATTATCGCCCAACTAGGAGGCAGAAAATAGTTGAAAATAACATTTAAAAAAGCTGTAAGAATAACCAAAAATCCGAGTTCTATATTTTTTCTAATATTTGGTATTACCAACCCTATAAACATTGCAAAAAGCGCTATTCCAAGACTGCGTGAAACTAATGTCGGCAAAAATTGAGAAGCTGCACAGCCTGCAATAGTTCCCAGCACCCAAGTACTATATGTTACAGAAATCACCCCTGCAAAATAATAAGGCGTATTATTAGTCTCTTCAGTGGTAGTAAAAATAGCAAAAGATTCATCGGTAACACCAAAACATAATATCGCTCTTTTCCACATAGGAGTGTCCAGCATTCTGTTCATAACACAAGTGCCCATTATTACATGGCGAAAATTCAAAATAAAAGTTGCTAAAACTATTGGTAAAATACCTGATCCAGCTACCAACATGCCCACCGCCATAATCTGACTAGCACCGGCAAAAACTAGTGTTGACATTAAAATGGTCTCTAAGGTTGTAAGACCACTATGTTCACTTAGAACAGCAAAAGCAACCGCAACCGGTAAAATTCCTAAAATTACAGGTAATGCTGTCTTTACTCCTAATAAATATTGCTCTTTTTTTCTCATCTTTTTCACCCCACGTTTATTTCAGCTATTATACAGCGCCCACTAATTACACACAATATCTAAATTGTATGCAAGACAATTTAGTGCTCGTTAAAAAATGTTAGTTTACACATATATAAAAATAGGAGAGATGGCTAGGCCATCTCTCCTATTTTAAATCTACAGTATCTCAATACAACTTATTAATTTGAACTATAAACAAAGTCCTAACGCCCCAGCCACTTACAGCACTTTTACATCAATTGCGTCATTTTCATAAACTACTTCAATTTTGTCCCCACTCTTAATTTCTCCGGCAACAATTTTTTTGCTGACGATAGTTTCCACCGTATGCACAATCAATCTCTTTAGTGGACGGGCACCAAAGTCAGGGTCGAAACCTGCCTTAGCTAAATATTCCAAGGCTGAATCATCGTAAGTAAGAGTCAGTTCCATTTGATTATGCAGTCTTTCTCCTAACTCTGTCAAAATAAGTTTTACAATGCCCTTAATTTGAACTTGTTCCAGTGCCTTGAATACGACAATGTCATCAACGCGGTTTAAGAATTCAGGGCGGAAAAATTTCATAAGCATACTTTGAATTTCCTCCCGGGAAATATCACCATGCTTACGCATAATTTCGGCAGAGCCTAAGTTACTGGTCATAATAATCAGCGTATTTTTGAAATCTACTATGCGTCCTTGTCCATCAGTTAAACGACCATCGTCCAAAACCTGTAACAAAACGTTAAACACGTCGGCATGAGCTTTTTCAATTTCATCCAAGAGAATTACAGAATATGGTTTGCGGCGCACAGCCTCAGTCAATTGACCACCTTCTTCATAGCCAACATATCCTGGAGGGGCACCAATTAAACGAGAAACTGTATGTTTCTCCATATACTCGCTCATATCTACTCGGATAATATTACGTTCATCGTCAAACAAAACTTCTGCTAAGGCTTTAGCTAGCTCAGTTTTGCCTACACCTGTAGGTCCTAAGAAAATAAAAGAACCAATAGGTCTGGCAGGATCTTTAATACCGGCACGAGCTCGAACAACTGCTTCGCTTACTGCGGTAACAGCCTCATTTTGCCCAACTACTCTTCTATGTAAAATTTCTTCCATATGAATAAGCTTATCCCGTTCGCCTTCCACCAAGCGTTGAACAGGAATACCTGTCCAAGTACTAACTACCTTAGAAATATCATCTTCATCAACTTCTTCTTTTAACAGACTGTTGCCCTCTTTGCTCTTGCTTTCCATTTCACCCAATTGTTTTTCCAAAGCTGGTAACCGACCATATTTCAACTCAGCCATTTTATTTAAATCATAGTCACGCTCAGCTTTTTCCATATCTTGCCTTACATTATCGATTTCCTTCTTTACTTCCCTGACCTTGGCAATAGCGCCTTTTTCAGCATCCCATTGCTTAGTCAATACATCATTAGCCTTTTTTAGTTCCGTTAGTTCTTCTTGTATTTTAGCGGCACGAGCTTTTGATTGAGCATCACTTTCTTTACTCAAAGCCTGAGCTTCAATTTCTAGCTGTAAAATCCTACGTTTGCTTTCATCTAGTTCCGTAGGCAAAGAATCTATTTCAGTACGCAGCCTAGCGGCGGCTTCATCCATCAAGTCAATAGCTTTATCAGGTAAAAATCTGTCATTAATATAACGGTTAGATAACACCGCAGCAGCTACCAAAGCTGCGTCTTTAATACGCACGCCATGATGAACTTCGTAACGTTCACGCAAACCCCGTAGAATAGAAATCGTATCTTCTACGCTTGGTTGTTTGACCATAACAGGTTGAAATCTACGCTCCAATGCACTATCTTTTTCAATATATTTACGATACTCATTCAAGGTAGTTGCACCTATGCAACGCAATTCTCCACGGGCCAGCATAGGCTTTAAAATATTACCTGCGTCCATAGAGCCTTCAGCTGCTCCTGCGCCCACTACAGTATGAAGTTCATCAATAAACATAATTATTTGACCGGCAGACCCGGAAACTATCTTCAGTACTTTTTTTAATCGCTCTTCAAACTCACCGCGAAACTTAGCTCCTGCCACCAAAGATGCCAGGTCTAAAGCATAGAGAGTTTTATTTTTTAACATTTCGGGGACATCTCCCGCCACAATACGACGGGCCAAACCCTCTACAATAGCGGTTTTACCCACACCCGGCTCACCTATTAGTACAGGATTGTTCTTTTTACGCCTGGACAAAATCTCAATGGTACGACGAATTTCTTCATCACGTCCAATAACAGGATCAAGATCACCCTTCTTAGCCTTTAAAGTCAAATCTTGACCATATTTTTCCAAAGTTTTTCTGCTTTCATCATCAGACTGCCCTCCGGCATATTGCAAATACAAAGAGTTGACGACTTTTTTAGTTAGACCGTATTTCTTACACAAAGCCACGACTTCGCTATCGCCATCTTCAACAATAGCACCCAATAAATGGCCAATATTAATTTCGCCCTGTCCGGCATCCTGTTCTGCCTTGCCCAAAGCTCTTGCCAGGCCCATACTCATGGTCAAACCATCCTGTCCCTTGACCGAGGGTATTTTCTTCAATAACTCTTTGGCATCGGCAGCAAAAGCCTTTTCATCAGCCTTTACATTTGTTAACAAAAATTTAAAAAATCCATCCGCTTGTCCACACAAAGCGACTATAAAATGCTTGGTAGACAATTCCTGATGATAATTCATGACAGCCTGCTGCTGTGCTGCCTCAAATAAAGTTTTGACTTCGTCGTCATAACGTTCTACATTCATTATAAACACCTCCAAAATATTTGTTCGTTAATATAATTTTACTCCATTTTTATGCTTTTCGCAGGAAAACTTGTTTTAGTGGCGAATTCAATAGGTACTTATGGTTTAATAAATTAAGGAGGCCTTTATGAATTCATCTATGTTTATCTACCACCTATTTGATGTTGCCGATGAAATCAACCTAGATTTAGTTGAAGCTCTTTGGGCTAGCCGAAACAAAATAGCTTCGCGCCTGCGCCTAGAAAAAGTCTCTACCGATTCCATTACCTTTAAAGATCCTCCTGTTCTTGTAGAACTAGGTTCTCATGAAATGGATTTCGCCAACGCAACCTATTTGGCAGAAGTTAAAGCTAGGATTTTTGATTTAGGCGTTATCAGTTTGATCATAAATATTGATGTTCCCGATGACGTTACCTATGAAGAATATCTAGATCTTACTATCGCCGTAGATCAAATGCCTGATGACAGTTTCAAAGAGTATATTGATGCTGTTTTAGAAACCATCGAACCTGCGTGTTCTCAAATGCGTCAATCCGAATTTTATGAAGATTTTGTCGTCTACTACTTTCGCAATAAAATGCCAGATTGGGATTTCGCGCCTGTCTTGATGAAAGATCGGACAAAGCTCAGTGCTGAAACTCGCCAAGACACACTGTCCAATAGATTCTCCTATGGTAGTGATATAGCCTATCTTACTTGGGATTCAGCCCTTATCTACGACAAGACCGGCAGTATGGATCTCCCTGATCTGTTGGAATTTGCCAATGCGCAATTTTTGGAATTGCGCTATTATGATGATGCTCTCAACAAAGCCATTGACCAAACTTACACTGAAATTGATGCCGCCAACAAATCTAGCCGCAGCAATAGACTAATCACCTACAGACAAATACGCAATAACCTCATGGAGCTTATGGCCGACATGAGCAGCTTAACCAGTAACATTGATAATGCCTTACAGGTTACCGAGGATATTTTCAACGCTCGTGTATACTCTAGATATATGCACTTATTACGTACCTCAGTGTGGCGCGAAAACATCAACAATAAAATTAATGTTATTCAGCGTAGTTATAACCTATTAAATGAAGAAGTCCTTATGCATCGCTTTGTTACCATTGGTTACTTGTGCGCTTGTCTTCTAGGCATCATTGCCCTGCTTTGCTTATACATTGCTTTTAAACTATGACTTTTCACCGGGAAGCTATTGACCGCTTCCTGGTTTTTATTTTAACGCCCAAAAGTCAAAAAGTCAAACATTTTTTTGTTTTTTTGTTTTTTTGACTTTTAAGCGTCTAAGCTAAAAATTCCATATTAATGTTAATTGCACAAAAAAGCTGCGTACCGTATTTGGTACGCAGCTTTCTTATCTGCCTAAATTAAAACCCATTTCATGGAGCATATTTATATCATCTTGAATACTAGAACCGGAAGTTGTGAGCATATTTCCGGTAATTGTTGCACTGGCTCCCCCTGTAAAAGCATCCGCTCCATTTTTTGGCAAAAGCTTGCGGCCGGCCGCCAAACGAATATTAGCTGTGGGATTAATATAGCGGAAAAAGGCAATGGTTCGTAAAATGTCTTCCGGAGAAAGCAATGGCTGGTTTTCTAAAGGCGTTCCCTTTATAGGCATGAGCGCATTAATAGGAATGGACTCTATACCTAATTCTGCTAAGCTAATAGCCATATCAAGTCTGTCCTCCCAGGTCTCACCCATTCCAATAATTCCACCGGAACAGACACACAATCCTTCTGCTTGGGCTGTTCTAATAGTTGTTATTTTTTCATCATAAGTATGAGTTGTACATATATAAGGAAAATATCGCTTGGAAGTTTCAATGTTTTCATGGTAACTTTCCACCCCCGCCTTATGTAGCCGCTTGAATTGTTCGGCCGTCAAAAACCCATGGGAGGCACAAAGAGAGATTTTACAGCTTTTTTTCATTGCGGCATACGCTTCTAAGGCCCTTTCAAAATCATCTCCTGTAAGACCTCTTCCAGCTGTTACTATAGCAAAACGATTAACACCCTCACTTTCATTAGCTAAAGCATTCGTTACTATTGTATCAGTATCTAAAAATTTATATTCTTCAATACCTGTGCAATAATGTGCTGATTGCGCGCAATACTTGCAATTTTCACTACAACTACCACTGCGGCCATTAATGATGGTGCACAAATCAACTTTCTTACCACAAAAATGTTTACGTAATAAATCAGCACCATTCCTGAGTTCGACTAGATCACAGGTAAGAAAAATCTCTAGATCTTCCCCCCGTTTAATTCTTTTTCCGTCTATAATTGTTTTTGCCAGCGAATTTAAATTCATTTTTTAGCACTCCCACTTTCATATTTTATTACTATGATATGAATGCTATTATATAAACATTAACGGG
>JAAYAE010000209.1 GCA_012719555.1 Acholeplasmataceae bacterium
TACAACAGCTATATTTATTAAAAACTGTATTGCTATAAGTGTCGGAAGCCCCGTAGCTAAAAATTTACCAAACAGGTCCGGAGCCATAATTGCTGTTTTATAACAGCGCCAGATTAAAAACATGAATAGAGCCATTACAAAAGCTGCACCAAGAAAGCCCAGTGCTTCAGCGATTATGGCAAAAATAAAATCGGTTTGCGGCTCAGGTAAATAAAAAAACTTCTGTCTGCTTTGCCCAAGGCCAACTCCGATCAGGCCTCCTGAACCGAGGGCATAAAGAGACTGTATTATATGATATCCTCCACTTTGGGTATCGGACCAAGGATCTAAAAAAGACAAATATCTTCTCATTCTGTATCCTTCAGTAAATATGAGTGTAATTACAGCTCCCAGCCCTGCAATTCCCAGCGAGAGTAAATGTGACATTTTACACCCTGCCACAAATAATAATATTATTGTTACGAGGCCTATGAGTACAGTAGCGCTTAAATGCGGTTCAACCAAAATCAGACCACAAACGGCACCCATCACAATTAAAAATGGAAGTATTCCGACAAAAAAGTTTTTAATCTTATCCTGCTTTCTCTCAAGGCCGCAAGCCAAATATATAATCATACCTATTTTTGCAATTTCTGAAGGCTGAACTGTGACCGAACCCATACCAATCCACCGTCTGGCTTCATTTCGTACTATGCCGATTCCCGGAATGAGTACAATAACAAGTAGTGCAAACATCAAAAATACGATTGTCTTTTCATATTTTTTCAAATTCCAGTAATCATAGTTGGAAAAATATATCATTGCAATAAAACCCAGAAGGGCCCAAATGAGTTGTCTTTTTAAAAAATAAAGACTGTCCTTATAATAGTAATACGCTTGCACAGTACTTGAACTAAAAACCATTATTATTCCAATGCATAACAACACGAGTGAACAAAACAAAATTGCAAAATCGGGGGGCTTTCTGGATCTCATTTTATCACTTCCCTGTCAGCTCTTTAAAGAATAAACCTCTTCTTTAAATACCCGTCCCCTCTCTTCAAAATCTTTAAACATATCCCAGCTCGCACAAGCAGGCGAAAACAATACCGTATCTCCCGGTCGAGCTGATTCGGCGGCAGCCAATACAGCCTCCCTCAGCGTGCGGGCTTTTTGGATGTTACGGTATCCTTGCTTTCGTGCTGCCTCTTCTATTAATGGTGCAGTTTCACCAATTAGAATCATTTTTTTCACCTTGTTATTAAAAGACCTAATGAAATCTGTGTAGTCACTTTTTTTGTCATACCCGCCAGCAATAAGAACTACCGGTCCATCTACTGCATTAATAGCCTTTATAGCTGCGTCTGGATTAGTACCTTTTGAGTCATTGATATACTTAATTCCTCCTATGATTGCCACTTGCTCCAACCTGTGTTCAACACCGTGAAAGTCTTTAAGTGTTTCGGCTAGGTTATTTAAATTTGCTTTGGTAATCCATGCCACACATACTACCGCAAGTGCATTTTCCAGATTATGACTTCCTCGCATTCCTAGTTCTTCAGCTTTTAGTATTGGAATCATTATTCCGTTATCCTTTACTACAATTACCCCGTTTTTAACACATGCTCCTCTTTCTAAGTCGTGCTTTCTGCTAAAATAAACAACTTTACCTTTTGACCTCTTGCTTAACGATGAAACTAACTCATCATCATAGTTTAAGACAGCATAGTCATTTTCATCTTGATTTTCAAGAATTCTAGCTTTTGCCTCTAAATAATTGTCAAAAGACTTGTGTCGATTAAGATGATCTTTTGTCAAATTTAATATAACACTTTTGTAAAGTTTAAAGTGAATTATTTATTCAATATTGAAACTGCTAACATAAATGACAAATAAATATTTTATCTATTTTGATTCAACTATCTGAATAA
>JAAYAE010000210.1 GCA_012719555.1 Acholeplasmataceae bacterium
ACATTGGGAGCAGTACGAGCAGTTAGCAAAAAATATCCTGATTTACATATCATTCACTTTGATGCGCACACAGATTTAAGAACAGATTACCTAGGTGAAAAGTTATCACATGCTACGGTTTTACGTAGGATTTGGGACTTAGTAGGGGACGGAAGGATTTTCCAATATGGGATTCGCTCCGGTGAAAAATATGAATTTGATTTTGCTAAAGAACACACCATTCTAAACAAATTTAATTTAGAAGCTTTGTCTGATGGCATCAAGCAACTGCAAGGTAAACCAGTATATTTTACCTTGGACCTTGATGTTTTGGACCCGTCTATTTTTCCCGGAACAGGAACGCCGGAAGCAGGGGGCGTAACTTTTAGTGAGTTATTACGTGCTGTTCTGAGTTTAAAAGGGTTAAATATAGTTGGTTGTGATGTTGTAGAATTGTCACCTGTATATGACCAGAGTGGTGTATCTACAGCAGTAGCATGCAAAATTATAAGAGAGATTTTATTAACATTGGGAGGTAAGTAAATGGGAAAATGTTTAATCATTGGTTGCGGCGGTGTTGCTAGTGTAGCTATTCACAAATGTTGCCAAAATAGCAAAGTTTTTACAGAAATTATGATTGCCAGCCGAACTAAGAGTAAATGTGATGCTTTGAAAGCTAAATTAGAGGGCGGAGAAACTATAATTCATACAGCACAGGTAGATGCTGATAACGTAGAGCAATTGATAGCTCTCATTAATGATTTTAAACCTGATGTAGTTTTAAATTTAGCTTTACCTTACCAAGATTTGCATATTATGGACGCTTGTTTGGCTACGAAGACGCACTACATTGATACAGCTAACTATGAACCTGAAGATACTGCACATTTTGAGTATTCTTGGCAATGGGCTTATAAGGAACGTTTTGAAAAAGCAGGGATTACAGCTCTTTTAGGCAGCGGATTTGACCCAGGAGTAACTAGTGTTTTTTCTGCTTATGCTATGAAGCATCAATTTGACGAAATAAACTACATAGATATTTTAGACGCAAACGCCGGTGATCATGGTTATCCTTTTGCTACAAATTTCAATCCTGAGATTAATATTCGTGAAGTTTCCGCTAAAGGCAGTTATTGGGAAAATGGCAAATGGATAGAAACAGAACCGATGGAAATAAAACGCGTGTACAATTTTCCACAATTAGGTGAAAAAGACATGTATCTATTGCATCATGAGGAGCTGGAATCTTTAGCTTTAAACATTAAAGGTATTAAGCGTATCCGTTTCTTTATGACTTTTGGACAAAGTTATCTGACGCATTTGAAATGTTTGGAAAATGTGGGCATGACTTCTATTAAACCTATTGAATTTGAAGGCAAACAAATAATACCTCTACAATTTTTAAAGGCGGTACTGCCTGATCCGGCAAGCCTGGGACCAAGAACTAAAGGCAAGACCAATATTGGCTGCATATTCCAGGGTAAAAAGGATGGTAAAGACAAAACTTATTATTTATATAATGTTTGTGATCATCAAGACTGCTATAAAGAAGTCGAATCTCAAGCTATTTCCTATACTACAGGAGTTCCGGCTATGATTGGGGCCATGTTAGTAATGACAGGAGCTTGGCAAAAACCGGGGGTTCATAATATGGAGGAATTTGATCCGGATCCTTTTATGGAGGCACTTAATAAATGGGGTTTACCGTGGATAGAGAGCTTTGCTCCGGAGCTGGTAGAATAAAATGAAGGTGAACTTTGACGTTAATAAAGTAGCGACCCCGTATTATATTGTGGATGAGAGTTTACTGCAAAAAAACTTAGAACGTTTGCAGGATATAGCTATGCGTACGGGGTGTCATGTTCTCTTGGCACAAAAATGTTTCTCCATGTTTTACTTGTACCCATTAATTGGGAAGTATCTATCCGGTACAACTGCCAGCGGACTTTTTGAAGCCCGTTTAGGTCATGAATTTATGGGGAAGGAAAATCATATTTTTTCTCCCGCTTATTTAGAAAATGAGTTTGATGAAATATTAAATATTTGTGATCATATAGTTTTTAACTCCTTTAACCAGTGGGAGAAGTATAGAAATAAAGCCTTGTTATCTGGTAAAGAATTCGGTATCAGGATCAATCCTGAATGCTCAACTCAAGATCATCCTATTTATGATCCCTGCTCTCCGGGTTCACGCATGGGGGTTACTATAAGTAATTTCAAATCAGAGTTACTGGAAGGAATCAGTGGTTTGCATTTTCACACTCTCTGTGAGCAGAATGCAGATGCACTTATTACTACATTGGCGGCAGTAGAAGAAAAATTTGGCTCCTACCTTAAGCAGATGAAGTGGGTAAACTTTGGCGGCGGGCATCATATTAACCGGTCTGACTACGATGTAGAGACCCTCATAACCACTATAGTTGCTTTTAAGAAGAAGTATGGTGTAGATGTATATATCGAACCGGGCGAGGCCGTGGCAATGAACAGCGGCTTTCTAGTGAGCACTGTATTGGATATTGTTGATAACGGAAAGCAGATTGCTATTTTGGATACTTCTGCTGCTTGTCATATGCCTGATGTGCTAGAAATGCCATATAGACCACCGGTATTTAATTCAGGAGAAACGGGGGAGAAAAAATATTCCTATTGCTTTGGTGGTCCTACTTGTTTGGCCGGAGATATTATTGGAGAGTATTCTTTCAATAAACCGCTAAAGGTTGGAGATAAAGTGATTTTTGGCGATATGGCCATTTACTCAATGGTGAAAAATAATACATTTAATGGCATGAACTTGCCGACAATTGCTGTTGCTAGAGCAGATGGCAGCATTAAAGTTATAAAAACATTTGGCTACGAAGATTTTAAAATGAGATTATCATAAAAAATGGGCCTGCATTTTAGCAGGTCCTTTTTTATGTTAATTTTATGGTGTTTCCTTAAGCTGTACTTCTACCGGATGATTTATTTCCAGGGTATCTTTACTTACCCGGCAATCATAGGCTAATATTGTTACCCCTGCTTCTTGGGCTTTTATAAGGGCTTCGCGAAAAGCAGCATGGGTTTTCCAATTAGGTTCAAAGTATTTAACACCTTGCATTTGTATGACTAAGAATAAAAAAGCTTTGTAGTTTTCTTTTGTGCAGCGGCTTAATTCATGAAGATGTTTTACTCCACGTTCAGTTGGCGCATCCGGAAAACGGACGACGCCATTTTCTTCCAAGGTGACACCCTTTACCTCCATAAAAGCTTTTTGTTTGCCAAATTCTAAATAAAAATCAAAACGGGAATTATCATATTTACATTCAGGTTTAATAAGGGTTACTCCGGGTAAGTTCCCTGCCGCAAGCCATTCGCCAACTACTTTATTGGGAGCTTGCGAGTCCATATTTATAAGCATGCTGCCTTTTTCTACGGCAATAAGGTCAAAATTGGTTTTGCGTTTAGGATTATCGTTAGTCTGTACATAGAGGGTACTGCCCGGTAGCAATAGTTCTTTGCAGCGACCGGTATTTTTAACATGGCAGACCTCCTCTTTATTATTTACTATGATATGGGCACTGAAACGATTGGGTCTAGATAGAAATGTAGCTGAGATAATATTTTCGTATTTCATAATTACTCCTAACCTTATTAATTACAACTACCATTATTATAACAAATATTAATAC
>JAAYAE010000211.1 GCA_012719555.1 Acholeplasmataceae bacterium
CTCTAGGCCCTTTTGCTGCCAATCATTATATAAAAAAACTGCAGAAAATGTTCTTTTCTACAGTTTGATTATATAGATGGTTTTCAGTCTTTAACAATGCTGTACGAATCATCAATAGCATTTCCGGTAGCAGCATCATATGTGTCCAAGGTAAATTGAGTATCCGTAATATGAATAACTGAATATGTTGGTTGCCACGTTTGACTGCGAGCCGCGACATAATCTTGCTGTTGATTAATTAAGTCGTAGTATTTGGAACCGGTTGCTGAATTAGCTGACATATAGAAAACACCTTTGGGATTGAACAAAATACCCTGCCTCATATCAGCAACGGTATAACACATATTCTGTGACTGATAATCTTTATTGAACTCCGGGTTTTTACTCTTGCCGGAAAAAGCCTTATGTTGTTGTCCGCTTTGACCCGCGCCTTTTAATTCATCAAAAGAGCTATGATTTTTTCCATCACTGCTTAATTGATATGTACGGGCATATGTATGATCATGACCCTGCAATACAACATCAATTTTGTTGGCATCATAAATAGGTGTAAGCTGGGTTCGTAAAATTATGCCATCAGAATCTGAATGGTCTAGCCCACTTCCATAAATATCTTGATGCATAACAACAATACGCCATTTAGTTTTTGGATGAGCTTTTATCGCTTTTTCAATCAGATTTTTGTGATCAACGGCATTGTAATTATTTGCATTTATAACAATAAACAACGCACTGCCATAGGTATAATAATAGCCATGACCGGCAACCGTAGGAGATGTTTCTTCAACAAACGGATTTGGCACATTAAAATGGTTACTATACCCTGAAGTCATACTATCGTGATTACCAATACAGGTAGCTTCAGGTAAATTGCCAAGTGCCGCTGCCGATAAATAACCAGCGTACTGAACTTCTTGCAAATGTATTTTGGCAGCTTCTCCGCCAGCGGCCGGTTCATTTATCTGATCTCCCGGAGATACCAAAAATTTGATTTCCGGATGTTGCGACAAAGCGGCATTTAAAGTCTTATTCCAGTTATACGCATCATTACGAGCTACCATGTCACCAGTCTGTTTTATGGAATTATCTGCAGCAATCTGCCCTTGTGATGCCCCTATTTGTGGGTCACCCACATACATAAAGGAAAAGTCATGTGGATTTCCTGTCTTATAGGATTTGGCTGGTTGCCATTTTCCATTAAGTTTGACCTGATACCAGTAAGTTCTGTTGGGCTTAAAACCTGACGTCTCCACCTTGTTACTATAATATTGTGTGCCGCCGATTACAGTTCCCACATTGCATGTACCCTGAAATACCTTAGCATCTTCCATGTTTTGGGACCTAGCAATGCGTACTTCAGCTACATTAGCTTTTTCCTTAGAATACCATCCAAAATTAAGTTTAGAGAAATCCGCCCCCGGAGCCAACGATACCTGCTCATAATTTATTTTAATGCTATTCCAGGAATCTTTCCACGCTTGCCAATCCGTATTATTCGACACTAAAGTCTTAGTCACTATTTGTGGTTTCGTAGAAGCATCTTCCCAATGTTCTGTAGCCGCATATACTGCAACAGTTGTAATGCTAAATACTGCCATAATACAAAAAGCTACCAATTTTTTTTTGTTTTTCCTGAAATTATACACTATTACACCCTCCACTTTGCTACCATATTTTTATGATGTTAGAGTAAACAATGACAATGTAACTTATTTAACA
>JAAYAE010000212.1 GCA_012719555.1 Acholeplasmataceae bacterium
ATTGTATACAATTCAATGCTAAGTTACTCATTTTTAAAAAATATCATTTTAATCCATAAATACAATCAAACGTGTTAGGGAAAATTAGCAAAATATCTTGCAATTAGCTGTAATTTTTGTTTAAAGGTATTTCCTTTTTTAGTGAGACGTGATATCTTTAGAATAATTCATGGTTATTATCAACCGCATCTAATAATGGTTACCAACTTTATCTTATAAATAGATAAAATACTTACTTGGTATTTCTGATGTTTAGATGTGTACAGGGTATTTGTGCTATGAGCTGTATTATTTTATTTTTGAAAAATAAGTGAAATGAGGTTTTTACATGCTAAAAAAAGAACTACTTACAAGGTTTTTACGTTACACTAGCATAACAAGTCAAAGCGATGCCAAAGCAACAGTCGTACCGAGCACAGATGGTCAATGGGAGCTGGCAAAATTATTAAAAAACGACCTGTTGGAACTAGGGCTGGTCGATTTGAAATTATCTCCTACCTGCGTACTCACTGGCCGTCTACCATCTAACTTACCCTCCGATTTTACAAGGCAAGTCCCAAAAATTGGGTTTGTCGCACACTTAGATACCGTAGACGTTAGTTTGAATCCTGATTTGCACCCCCAACTGATTAAATATACAGGAGGTGACGTTCTTCTTAATAAAGAACACAATGTTAGCATGAAAGCGACAGAAAATCCTGACTTAGCCAAATATATTGGTCAAGACATCCTCTTTAGTGACGGTTTAAGCGTTTTGGGCTCTGACAACAAAGCTGCCATTAGTGCTATTGCCGTAGCTTTAAAAGAATTACAGGAAAATCCTATGCTTTATCATGGCGAACTGTATTTTGCTTTTGTCCCTGATGAAGAGATAGGTCTGCGTGGTTCAAAAACTCTTGATTTAAAAGACTTCCCTGTAGAGTTTGCTTACACCATTGATTGTTGTGAACTAGGTGAAGTTGTTTACGAAACTTTTAATGGCGGTGTAGCCAAAATAGATATTCAAGGTGTCAGTGCACACCCGATGTCAGCAAAAGGCGTATTAGTCAATCCAACACTTGTTGCTATGGACTTAGCTAACTGTTTTGATCGCAAACAAACACCGGAAAATACCGATGGCAAAGATGGCTATATTTGGGTCAAGGGCCTTACTTCTAATCAAAGTAAAGCTACTTTAATGTTAGATATTCGTGATCATCATAAAGATTTATATGAAGCCAAAAAGAACTATATACAAGAAGCCGTAGCTTTTACTCGCAAACGTTACCCTACTGCCGTCATTAACCTCGACTTATCTGACACCTATGGAAACATTAATGATTCCATAACAGAAGATAATCGCATGTGCATTGATTATATTTATAAAGCTATGAAAAATCTGAATATCACTCCTAAAACTATTGCTATGCGCGGAAGTACCGATGGTTCTGTTCTTTCTGCCAAAGGGTTACCTACCCCCAACTTTTTTACCGGCGGTCATAACTTTCATTCAAAATTCGAATTTCTACCTATGGACTCCTTCGAAAAATCTTGTCAAATGGTGTTAGAGATTGTGAGGTTGACTACTACAGAATAGCAAATTGCAAGAAATTACAATTTGCTATTCTTGTGCAGCATCGATTTCATCGAAGTGCAACTGGCAGCACAGTTAAGTTGCATAAAATGCAAGTGAAATTATGCTTCGCATAAGTGAAGTGACAACGTTGTTGTCAGTGAAGTGTTCGCAAGCGAACAGTTAAGGAAAGTTTTTTTCAAAAACTTAAACTTATAAAAAAATAATAGAATATTGGTTTTATATTTTCTTAGTTTTCGTTTACGAAAACATCCACAACTTCTCCGAAGGAGAACTTCACTTGCAACTTGTTGCAATTTCACTTGTAGCTCTGCTACAACTTCACTGACAACTCTGTTGTCACTTCACAGCTTGCATGTGCAGTATTCGCTGCGCGAAAGTTCAGCTTTTGCTTCGCAAAGTGCAGCCGTTCCTGCGGAACGTGCAGTATTGAAAGCGTTGCTTTCAAAGTTGTTGAAGGTTTTTGTTCCAAAAACTTGAACTTAGGAAAACATTCTAATCAAATCTCGACCTC
>JAAYAE010000213.1 GCA_012719555.1 Acholeplasmataceae bacterium
GATCCATCACAGGTTGTAAGTATTTTGGATAAAATCAATCCTAATGCCTTACTGATCGGATTCGGCAGACGATTTGCCACTTACAAACGTGCCCATCTGTTATTTACTGATCTTGACAGGCTCTCTAAGATTTTAAACAACGAGAAGTGCCCTATCCAGTTTATTTATACAGGGAAAGCACATCCGGCAGACGGTGGCGGACAGGGATTAATCAAACATATTGTTGAAATTTCCCGTCGTCCTGAATTCCTGGGCAAAATTATATTTCTTGAAAACTACGATATGCGCTTAGCCCGTCGCTTAATTTCGGGCGTAGACGTTTGGTTAAATACACCTACCAGACCATTGGAAGCATCGGGTACATCTGGCGAAAAAGACGAAATGAACGTAGTATTGAACTTCTCTGTTTTAGATGGCTGGTGGTACGAAGGATAAAGGGAAGGTGCCGGTTGGGCGCTTACAGACAAACGGACATACGAAAATCAGCAATACCAGGATCAGCTGGATGCAGCAACGATCTATTCCATTCTTGAAAATGAGATTATCCCCACTTATTTTGCAAAAAACAGTAAAGGATATTCACCGGAATGGATACAGTACATTAAGAATTCGATCGCTCAAATCGCTCCAGACTACACAATGAAACGTATGTTGGACGACTATATTGAAAGATTCTATAAAAAACTGGCAACACGCTCTCAAAACCTGCACGAAAACAATTATGCAAAAGCAAAAGAAATTGCGGCATGTAAAGAAGAGGTTGATGCACACTGGGATAGTTTTGTGGTTGAATCGATAAATTACAGCGAAGACCTTCAGAAGAGCGGACCTATATTGGGAAAAGAATTAAAGTTCAATATAGTAATCGACAGAAAAGAACTTCGGGGAATGCTGGGAGTTGAACTAGTCGTTGCAAAAGAGAAAAAAGAGACCAAAGAACTTTCATTATTGAAAACACATTCGTTTAAACTGATGAAAGAAGAAGGTTCTAGACTTTACTTCGACCTTGACATCATACCAAGTATTTCGGGATCTGTAAAATTAGGCCTCAGAGTGTTCCCAGTAAACAAAGACCTGCCTCACCGTATGGACTTTGCATACTTGAAATGGATTCAGATTTAATATACCAATTACATACAAAAAAAGCACGGAATAAATCCTGGCTTTTTTTATTTATACTGATTGGCCATCAGAATGCATACGAAATACCAAACGACGGATTAAAAGCCTTTACATCGTACTGACCACCAAATGCTTTTACCTGATCGTTAGAAACATACGGATAAGAACCATCACGGCCGAAACCTGTAACGTAGGTAAATGCAAGATCTACAGAAAGTCTTTCAAGCGGACGGAAACTCAATCCTGCACTTAATCCCATTTTATTCATACTGTGAGTTTCAGGATTTAAAAACTCTCCCGGAACCGGCGATTCATCCAGGTATGCTCCAAGACGTAAGTCAAGACGCTCTGTAGCAGCAAACTGACCTCCTAAACGATAGATACGAGTATTTTCGTAATTTTTAGGTGCATTGATGCTGTATCCATTAAGCACCTCCTGCGAAAACTGTACATTTAATGCTTTATAAGCACTCCAGCCCACAAACTGAACTTCACCAGACAACAACAATCTGTCTGTCGCCTTATAGCTAACAGCCACATTCAGATTGGAAGGTAATGGCAGTTCGGCCGAGAATGTTCCTTTATCCAATGGAGGAATTACAATGGGATTCTTCTTATAAGCGATTAACAGCGGGTTAACCGTTGCAATCATCTGCTTTAATTCTGTTTCGTTAGCATAATTCATCTCAGCATGACCTTCGGGAACTCTCATCTTTACTTTAGAGCGATAAGATACACCCACGGTGATTTTGTCGGTTATATCATACATAGCACCGATATTGAAACCAACCTTAACACC
>JAAYAE010000214.1 GCA_012719555.1 Acholeplasmataceae bacterium
AAAAAACCAGATACAAATAAATAAAAAACAGGCATCGCAATTTGTGCGATGCCTGTTTTAGAAAATTATTTTATAATTTTATGGCTTACTACATTATAGACAACTTTATCTGCCTTTATGCTACCGGTAGGTGTTGTTACGTTTACATTACCGGTGAATACTGCGTTTTTAGTATCCCAGTTGAAAATTCCGGAATCAGAGGTAATGGCAACATCACCTTGTGTGAAATTTAGATTGCCGTTTACTTCAGCTGTTTTTCGGCTGCCGTATACATCAACAGTATCACCATAAAAATCAATATCATCTTGTTGAAGGTGAATATTTCCTTGAGCGTGAACTTCTATAGAGTACATTTCAACTTGGGCTTTGTCGGCAGAAATGACACGACTTCCAACAGTAACAGAAACATTGCCTTCTAAATAGTAGATACCACGGATCGGATCAAAATGTTGCTTGTTGTATTTAATGTCAGGAGCAGCATGGCAAAGAGCAGGGAGAAGCATGAATAAACAGAGAAAAATAAAAATCTTTTTCACCAAAATCACCTCTTGCTTAATCATAACAGAATTTACTGAAAAAAACTATAGTGGGAGGTTATTATGCTAATACGTGAAAAGGCAGAAGCGAGAGAAGAAAAGTTGCTGGCTCCGTGGGCAACAAAAAGCAGGATGGCTACTCGTATTCAAGAAGAAGAAATGGATCCGATACGCACCGCTTTTCAAAGAGATCGTGACAGAATTTTACACAGTACTGCTTTTCGAAAATTAAAGCATAAAACTCAAGTATATTTGGCCTCGGGGGATCATTATCGTACGCGCCTGACTCATAGCATGGAGGTGGCACAAATTTCTCGCACTATTGCCGGGGCTTTAGATCTTAATGAAGATTTAGTGGAGGCGGCGGCATTAGGCCACGATATTGGACATACGCCATTTGGACACGCCGGTGAGAGGGCTATGGCAGAATGTGTGGGCTACTTTCATCATAACGAGCAGAGCCTTAGAGTAGCAGATATTTATGGGCGTAATGGCCGTGGTCTTAACCTAACCAGTCAAGTTCGTGAAGCTATTTTGTGTCATACAGGGGATATTTTGCCTACGACTTTAGAGGGAATGATCGTAAGACGGTGTGACCGTATTGCTTATTTATGCCACGATTATGATGACGGTTCTAGTGTAGGTATGGTAGGACCGGAAAGTTTGCCGGAAATAGTAGCTACGCGGTTAGGTACAGATCCTAGTGTTATTTTGGATGTATTGGTTAACAATATAATAGAACTTTCTTTAAACACACCAAAAATAACTTTGGATCCCTATTATGAAGAAGCCGTTACTGCTTTTCGTGCTTTTATGTTTGAGCAAGTTTATTCTTGTCCTGCTATGATGGTGGAACAAAAGAAAGCAGAACATGTGGTAAAAACACTTATGAATATGTTTTTAACTTTACCGGAACGCTTACCCATAGAGGCAAGAGAGCAGATAGATAGATTTGGAGTCGAGCAGGCTTGTATTGACTATGTTTCAGGCATTACAGATGAAGCGGCTGTAAGAATTTTTCGCAAATATTTTGAACCGGCTATTTAAATGGTGTTTGATATACCAAACGTAATTATGATACTGAAAAGAGGATAATTATGTTTTATAGGGAATATAGATAGTATGATAATTATAGGGTGTTGATGTTATGGAAGAAATTAAAGAAAAATATGAGAATTTCAAAGAGCAAGTGCGAGCACAAGCAGATATTGTCAGAGTAGTGTCTGATTATGTTCCTCTCAAAAAGAAAGGCGGACGCTACTGGGGTTGTTGCCCCTTTCATGGCGAAAAGACGCCTTCTTTTACTGTAGATGAAGGAAAAGGATTATTTCATTGCTTTGGTTGTGGTGTAGGTGGGGATGTTTTTACTTTTATCATGAAAATTGAGAACCGCAGTTTCCCCGAGGCCGTTAAATTCTTGGCAGGCAAGTTGAATATACCGATTCCTGAACAAGAAAAAAATCCTGCTGAACTAGCAAGAGAGATGCAAGCCAAGGAAGTTTATGCTGCTAATGAGTTAGCTGCGAGATTTTTTCAGTCCTGTTTGATAAATACAGAGTATGGAAAAACAGGTGTTGAATACTTGGCAGCCAGAGGCATAACCAGAGAAATTATAGATGGCTTTGCGCTAGGAATGGCACCACCTGACTATAATAAATTGCATTTGGCTCTAGAGCGCAAGGGTATTAGCGAAGACACTATTATTAAAGCTGGGTTAGCTAATAAAAGGGATAACGGTGGAATATACGATAGGTTTCGCGCTAGAATTATGATTCCTATACGTGATGTTCGCGGAAGAGTTGTTGGTTTTACCGGCAGAATCCTCAATAAAGATATTAAAGAAGCAAAGTATATGAATACAGGGGAAACAGAATGGTTTAGTAAGCGAAATATTTTATTTGGTTTAGATACGGCCTTAAAGTCTATCAAAGAACATAAACAAGTGGTTTTGGTAGAAGGCCATATGGACGCAATAAGCTTGCATGCCGCAGGAGTTACCTGGTCCGTAGCTGTTATGGGAACGGCTTTCACAGAGCAACATGCGCGTTTGCTTAAACACTTGTCTCCTGAAGTAGTTTTTTCTTTTGATAGTGATAAAGCAGGAGTAGAAGCAGCAGTGCGGGCAGTACCTATAGCGTTGCACGCTGAACTAAAAAATAAAGTTATGCAGGTTCCTGACGGAAAAGATCCTGATGATTTTATCCGCAAACATGGCAAGGATGCATATATCAAACTAATAGCGGGAGCTGTTGAGGGAATTAGTTTTCAAATTAATAGACAACTAGAGGAAAATAATATTACTACCCTGGCAGGAAAAGTCCAAGCGGTGTCGAATATATTACCTCTGTTTTTAGAATGTAAAAGCGACATTGAGGTTGCGCAAAGAATTCGTGATTTGGCACGTAAACTAACTATTGATGAAGGCCTAATTCAAAGTGAATACAATAAGTTGAAACGCAAAGATAAAAAAGATGATTTTATGCCAAGATCGGTGCATTTAGCTCCACAGGCCACAACAGCCCTAGAGCAAGCGGAAAGGCATTTGCTTTTTGCTCTGATTAAGGGAAATGATGTTTTAACGGGTAATTTTACAAATCAGTTGCAAAAGATAAAGTTTGAAAATGCTGAACGAGCTGAAATATTTCAAAAAACAATTTTGTTTTTGCAAAAGGGGAGCAAGAATTTAGCAACAGACTTATTCGAAGTGTTGGCAGAAAAAGGTGCGTCAGAGTTGACAAATATCTTGAGAATGGAACTACCCTCTACTGACTTGGCAGAAATGTTATCAGATTGCTTACGGCAACTGCAGCTTGCTATTTTAGAGCAAGAATTTGAACGACATAGTTCATTGGCGGCCGAATATGAAAAACAAGGTAATGAAAAATATTTGCAGGAATTATCAGAATGTCGGCGAATAAAGAATGAGGAAAAGAAAATTATTACTTTGAGTAATGAAATTAAAAATAAAGCAATGCAGAACTAAAGAAAGGAGGGAACGCTATGGTGAAGGCTAAAACAGCGGTAAACAAAACCGTAAAAAATACAGAAAAAAATGCCTTGACCCCACAAACAACAGACGTCAGCAATAACCTAAAGGCTGTTGAAAGAAAAGAAAAAGATGTGGCTGGTCCTAAGAAAATAAGAACAGCAAAGGCAGAGGTTATGACCCCAAAGAAAGTAGCAAAGCCAGTTGTGGCTAAAAAGGTTGTCGAAGTTAATCCTAAAAAAGTAGTAAAGGCTGCTCACCAAAAGGTAGCTGAAGTTACTCCAAAGAAAGTAGTGAAAGTTATTAATATTCATAAAAATGAAACAAGCATAGATGTGGCAGAAACAGTTAGTAAACCTGCTAGAACTGTGAATAAAAAAAATGTTAAGGCAGCTACCAAGTCTAAAAAAGCAGAAAAAGCTGTAAACCCGTTGGAAAATTTAGTTATTGATAATACAAAAGATAAACCAAAGCCAAAGAAGCTTGAAAAAGCAAAAACCCCAAATGAGTATGCCTCAGAATTCATTGAATTGGCTAAAAATCACGCTGGCGTTCTCACTTATCGGGAAATACA
>JAAYAE010000215.1 GCA_012719555.1 Acholeplasmataceae bacterium
GAAAATAGTTAATGTAGACATGAAATATTTAAATAAGGCTTTGGGATATGTATAACCATTTTCTTGCTTAATGGTTATGCCATCAATGTTTTTTTGTACGGAAAAGCTTTCGAGGGCTGCAAGCAATAGCAGCATGCAACCTGGTTGCCAATTACCACTAAACATAAGATAAATACAGTAGGCTAAGAAAAAAAAGTGCAAGATGTAGTTAACAATAAAAAACATAGTAAATTTGTTAATCAGGACTACGCGCAATTTATTCTGTGGGGGTTTTCTAAAGAGTGCGGTCATTAGTTGCGTATAATAATAGTAACGCTTGTATAAAAAAACATTAATTATTTCAAGAATAACAAAAAATATTGGTAATAGTTTCATGGAGACCTCCTACATAATACCAACATTATATACTAAAACAGCACATAATTGAAAGGGCAGGAAAAAAGTTTGAAGTTAGTATAATATACTACAGATGTCCTTTTAAGGTGAACTAATTAATATAAGTGAGAAAGTTGGCACTAAGTTTTAAAAAAAAGCAGGATAAGTTGTTCAAAAGTTTAGAGAAAAACATTGACAAGTATACAAAATCTTTCTTATAATGTTAGGCAGAAGTTACAAGGATAGAAAATATTGTGACGAAAAAGGAAAATAAGGGAAAGAAAAGGTGAGTTTTATGAAAGCATGGAAGAAGGCTGTGGGTTTAACTTGTACAGCAGCACTTATGACTGCAATGCTTACCGGTTGCGGCGGAACTAAAAAAGACGCAGCAAAAAGCGATGAAGTTGTAATTGGGGCGCATTTTGAATTAACAGGTGGAGTTGCTAATTACGGTAAATCCACATTGAATGGAGTACAGCTAGCCATTGATCAGGTTAATGCTAAGGGCGGAGTACTAGGTAAAAAAATTAAGTTAGTACAAGGCGATAATAAATCCGAACCTGCTGAGGCGGGAAATATTGCAACAAAATTAATTACTCAAGATAAAGCAGTAGTGCTTATAGGGCCGGCAACTAGTGGCTGTGTTTCCGCAAGTATTCCTATTGCGACAGCTAATAAGGTACCGTTAATGGCACCGGTAGCAACTGCACCAAGTATTACGGTGGAAAAAGATGGCAAAGTGAAGCCGTTTATTTTCCGAGCTTGTTTCATTGATCCTTTCCAAGGTCAAGTTATGGCCGTATTTGCTGAAAAAACTTTAAAAGTTAAAAATGTTGCCATTTTGTTTGACTCTTCTAGTGAGTACTCTAAAGGGTTAACAGATGTATTTACAAAAACTTTAGAAGATAACGGAGGCAAGGTCGTTGCTAAGGAGGCTTTTTTGGCTAAGGACGTAGATTTTAAGTCTACATTAACTAAGATAAAAGCTAGTAATCCAGAAGCTATTTATGTACCTGCATACTATGAGGAAGTTTCAAAAATTATTAAGCAGGCTCGCGAAGTTGGCTTGAGTTGTCCAATTTTGGGTTCTGATGGATGGGGTTCTCCTAAACTAGCTGCAATTGCAGGTAATGAAGCCTTGAATAATACTTATTTTTGCAGTGCCTATTCCTCCCAGGATAAAGAGCCGACAGTGCAGAACTTCATTAAGGATTATAAAGCTAAATATAAAACGGATCCTGATAATTTTAGTATACATGGTTACGATGCCGCAATGGTTGTTGTTGAAGCAATCAAGCGTGCAGGCAGTACTGATGGAGTGAAAATCGCCCAAGAGTTGTCCAAGATGAAGGACTTCCCCGTGGCTACAGGTAAGTTTACAGTTGATGCTAACCATAACCCGGTATCTGGTGCCGTTATCATCGAATTAAAAGATGGTGTTCAGACTTTCAAAGAAAAAATTACTTTGTAATTAGTCATCTTTAATTCAATCCAGCGTCGGGTTGAGGGTTTAACTTCAATCTGGCGCTTTCTTTGTCTAAAAATGGGTTAGTCTCTTTACTTCTTATAGATAAAAATATCAAAGGAGTAGAGGTTAATAATAAAGATTTTGGAGCTAAATGAGGGGGCAAAAAAATGAAAAGCATGACAAAAGTTTTATCCATGATGTGTGCAGGGTTACTCATGGCAAGCGTTTTTGCCGGTTGCGGCGGAGAGAAAAAAGCAGGAGATACCATAAAGGTTGGCGCTGATATTGATTTAACCGGTGGTAGCGCAAGTTATGGCAAATCGGCACAAAATGGTATAAAGTTAGCCTTTGATCAAGTTAATGCCAAGGGCGGTGTCCTTGGTAAGAAAATGGAACTTGTCGTGGCTGATAACAAATCTGAGGCTGCTGAAGCTACAAATGCGATGCAAAAATTGGTTGCACAAGATAAAGTTGTGGCAGTTATTGGACCGAATCTTTCTTCTGCAGTTATTGCATCTACAGCAGTTAATACAGGAGCAAAAGTATTAGTTATTTCACCAATGGGTACTAATCCTAATGTTACCGTTGATAAAGATGGTAAAACGAAGGATTTTATGTTTAGAGCGTGTTTTATTGATCCTTTCCAAGGAACTGTTATGGCAGCCTTTGCTAAAGATACTTTAAAAGCAAAGAAAGTAGCTATTTTGATTGACAACTCTTCTGATTATTCTAAAGGGTTAGCACAATTTTTTGAAACAGCTTTTGTTAAGGGTGGCGGGACTATAGTGGCCAAAGAATCTTATCTGCAAAAGGATACTGATTTTAAAGCAACTTTGACAAAAATTAAAGCTACTAATCCAGATATGATTTATGTTCCTGGATATTATCAAGAAGTTGGTATGATTGTAAAACAGGCTCGCGAGATGGGACTTACGGTTCCAATGGCAGGTGGCGACGGTTGGGATAGTGCTAAACTTCCTGAAATTGCCGGTAAATCTGCTTTGAATAAGACTTTCTTCTCCAGCTTGTACTCCGCAGAAGATAAATCGGAACTAAACAAAAATTTTGTTGCTGCATATAAGAAAGCTTATAATGAAACTCCTGACGTTTTTGCTGCTTTGGCATATGATTCTGCAATGCTAATCGTTAACTCAATTAAAACAGCTAATTCTGCTGATTCCGTTAAGATTAAAGATGCGTTGGCTAAAACAGCAGGGTTCAATGGTGTTGCAGGTAGTGTTACCTTTGATCCTCAGCATAATCCCGTGAAGAGTGCTTTTATTATCGAGTATAAAGACGGCGCACAAGCATTTAATACTAAGATTAACCCTTGATTATTTTAAATAGTGGGCTGCAAAAAGCGGCCCACTCTACTCATTTCTAAGGCAGGAGGAATTTATTATTATGGATATGGGATCATTTGCACAGCAATTTGCCCAACAGTTAATAAATGGTATATCTTTGGGTAGCATTTATGCTTTGATCGCATTAGGATATACGATGATTTATGGCATCATTAAATTAATTAATTTTGCTCACGGTGATATTTATATGTTAGGTGCTTATATGGGTTTTGTAGCAACTACCATGTTAGGCCTATCTTTTGTTCCAGCACTAATCTTTGCTATGGTTGCAGCTGGTATAGCCGGTATCATTATTGAGCGTGTTGCCTATCGGCCTATGCGTAATGCCCCACGTATTGCTATTTTGATTACAGCAATTGGCGTTTCTTTTTTCTTGGAGTATGGCATGATACTAATTGCTACTCCGCAGCCACGTACTTTTCCCGCGGTATTTGAGGCTAGCGTATATAATTTTTATGGTTTAATTGTAAATAGCCAGCAGATTCTTATCTTAGTTATTTCTCTAGTTCTTATGGCTGGATTAACTTATATCGTAAATCACACTAAAGTAGGCAAAGCTATGAGAGCGGTGTCTTTTGATGCTGACGCTGCTCGTCTTATGGGTATAGATATTGATAAAATTATTTCTATGACTTTTGCTCTAGGTTCTTCCTTAGCAGCAGCAGCAGGTGTTTTAGTTGGTGTTTATTATAATTCAATAGATCCTTTAATGGGAATGATGCCGGGCTTGAAGGCCTTTATTGCTGCTGTACTTGGTGGTATAGGTATTATTCCAGGAGCTATGTTGGGTGGAGTTATCATGGGCATAGTCGAAGCTATGGTCAGCGGCTTCTTCTCCTCTACCTTCCGCGATGCGGCCTCTTTTGTCATCTTAATATTAATCTTGCTTTATAGACCTTCGGGTATATTAGGCAAGAACGTTAAAGAGAAAGTGTAGGTGGGAATATTATGAACAGTATAAAAAAACATGATTTGGCCACCTTAGGCGCTTGCGCAGTTCTCTTTGCTATAGTCCAGACTTTGCTTTTCGTAGACTTTATTGGGCCTTTTTGGGAATTAAACATTATTCTTATTTTAATTAATGTTATTTTGTCGGTCAGTCTTAATCTTATTAATGGTTATACAGGACAATTTTCTATCGGTCATGCTGGATTTTTAGCAGTAGGAGCTTATACCGGAGCTATTATAACAGTAAAATTGGGCTTACCTTTTGAATTGGCTTTAGTAGTGGGGACACTTTGTTCAGCATTGCTGGGTTTCTTGATTGGTCTTCCTACCTTACGACTAAATGGTGATTACTTAGCAATTGCTACTTTGGGTTTAGGTGAAATTATTCGTATTTGCATATTAAACATTGAATATGTTGGAGGGGCTTCCGGTCTTATGGGAATCCCACGTTTTACTACTTTTGCTTGGGCTTTTTGGATTACGGTTTTTATCATTTTTGTTATTAAGAATTTTAAGAACTCTGCTCCCGGGCGTTGCTGCTTAGCTATTCGTGAAAATGAAATAGCGGCTGAAACTATGGGCATTGATACAACTAAGTATAAAGTAATGGCCTTTACTATTGGCGCAGGGTTTGCAGGTACGGCAGGGGTATTGTTTGCTCATTATTTCTATATTGCACATCCTGCTTCTTTTACTTTCATGCGTTCTTTCGATATCCTAACTATGGTGGTTTTGGGGGGATTGGGAAGTATGACCGGAGCTATTACAGGTGCAGTGCTTTTAACAGCTATTTCGGCTGTCTTGGCTGAATATCCTGAATGGCGCATGGTTATTTATTCATTGACGTTAATTATATTAATGATCAACAGACCTCAAGGACTATTTGGCAGTAAGGAATTGAGCTTAAAAATGTTTCGGTTAGGAGGTAGCGATAATGGAAGAGCTACTGAAAGTAAATGATGTTTCTATGATTTTTGGTGGATTAAGAGCGGTTTCCAATTTTACTATGGAAATTAATAAGGGCGAATTAGTAGGTCTTATTGGTCCTAATGGTGCCGGTAAAACTACAGCCTTTAATATGCTAACGGGTGTTTATGACCCTAGTGAGGGTGAAATAACTTTTGAAGGCAAAAGAGTTAATGGTAAAAAACCTTATCAGGTAACTGCTATGGGTATGGCACGCACATTTCAGAATATTCGTTTGTTTTCTGAACTATCTGTTATTGATAACGTTAAAATTGCCTATAATATGCATATACAATATTCTTTAGCTGAAGCAGTTTGTCGTTTTGGCCGTTACTTTGATGAAGAAGAAGCTGTAACTAAAAAGGCGATTGAGCTTTTAAAAATTTTCAAACTAGACCGTTATCAAGATGAAATGGCAAAAAATCTTCCTTATGGTGAACAACGTCGTTTGGAAATTGCTAGGGCTTTAGCAACAGAACCAAAACTTTTGTTGTTAGATGAACCGGCAGCTGGGATGAATCCTCAGGAAACCCATGAACTCATGGAAATGATTCGCTGGATTAGAAAAGAATTTGATTTGAGTGTCTTACTTATTGAGCATGATATGAGTTTGGTTATGGGTGTATGTGAACGTATCTATGTGTTGGAGTATGGGTTCTGTATTGCCAACGGTTTGCCTGAGGAGATCAAACATAATAAACGCGTTATTGAAGCGTATTTAGGCGAGGAGGTATCATAATGTTAAAGGTTGAGCATATTGACGTATTTTATGGTGCCATTCACGCAGTAAAGGATCTTAGTATAGAAGTGGCTCAGGGTGAGATAGTCACATTAATTGGTTCTAACGGAGCCGGTAAATCTACAACTTTGAGAACTATTTCCGGGTTAATGAAGCCAAAAAGTGGTACAATAGTATTTGAAGATAAGAATATTGCCGGAGTGCCAGCGCATAAAATCGTAGCTAGCGGCTTGTGCCAAGTACCTGAAGGACGCCATGTTTTTGCCAATATGACGGTTTTGGAAAATTTGGAAATGGGTGCATACTTGCGTAGTGATAAAGATGGTATTGCTAAGGACATGGAAGATGTTTTCCAAAAATTCCCTCGCTTATTAGAACGTAAAGAACAAGTTTCAGGAACTTTATCCGGAGGGGAACAACAGATGTTAGCCATGGGGCGTGCACTTATGAGTCGTCCTAGACTACTTTTACTAGACGAACCGTCTATGGGTCTTGCACCACTTTTGGTGAAAGAGATTTTCCATATTATTCAAGAAATAAATGCAGCAGGAACCACAGTGCTTTTGGTTGAGCAAAATGCTAACATGGCCTTATCAATTGCAGCTAAAGCTTATGTTTTAGAAACCGGTAAAATTGTTTTAGCTGGAACAGCACAAGAGCTTGCCAGCAGCGAAGCAGTAAGAAAAGCATACCTAGGCGGCTAAGCCGGAAAGGAAGTGTAACAAATGATTGTAAAAGAGTTAATGAGTCCGGAAGTTTTAACGATTAGCGAAGATAAATCCATGTTAGAAGCTCGTGAATTGATGCGTTCTCATAATTATCGTCGTATTCCCGTTGTGGATGATATTAAACGCATTCGCGGCATTATTACAGAGGGGGATTTTGGGAGAAGCTAGCCTTCAGTTGCCAGCACTCTTTCTAAATATGAGGCAAGCTACTTATTAAGTAAGCTTAAAGTTCGAGACGTTATGACTAAAGCCGTTATTACCGTAAGAGAAACAGATGGGATAGAAATAGCAGCTTATCAGCTCTATAAGAATAAAATTGGAGCTTTGCCTGTAGTTAATGATGAGAATAAACTTTGTGGTATTATAACAGATAGCGATATATTTAAAGCTTTTGTAGATATTATGGGTTATGCTCAAACCTCCACTAAGCTTACTATTGATACCACCGATAGAATTGGCGTTGTTGCTGATATTGCCGGTATTTTCAAAAATAGAGGCATAAATATTATTTCTATGGTGACTCGTAATGTGAGTAATAATCACGCAGAGATTGTTCTTCGCGCTGATTTAACAAATGGATTGGATATTGTGGAAGAAATCAGAGAGGCTGGGTTTAATATTACAGATATTTCCACTTTGAAGGCGGGACAGTAAAATGTCAGGCAAGCAGGAGAAGTATTACGTTGGCGATATTGTAAGGATGAAAAAAGCACATCCTTGCGGGTCCTACGAATGGGAAATTACTAGAACCGGGATGGATTTTGGTCTTAAATGTCGCGGGTGCGGAAGGTTTGTTATGATTCCACGATCTAAATTTGAGAAAGCAGTGAAGAGTATTTTGGAGTCAATGCACGCTGATGACTGAAATAAGGAAGACCCCAAAACTTATGTTTTGGGGTCTTCCTTTATGTTATAATTACCACAGTAGTGCTATATTTGCTCATAGTAATTTTATTATAAAGGAGGAGTTCCCTTGATCAGAAAAGCAATGCTAGCAGATGCACCGGCTATTGCCAAGATATATGAGTATTACGTTTTGGAGACTACTATTACTTATGAAGTTGAGCCACCGGATGCGAAAGAAATGTCTAATCGTTGGAAAAATATTAGCGCAAATTATCCGTATTTGGTTATGGAGGAAAAAGGCCGTGTTATTGGATATGCTTATGCCGCTCGTTTTAGAGAGCGTAAAGCTTTTGATCCGACTACAGAAGTATCAATATATCTTGATAAAGACTATTGTGCCGATGGACGCGGACCAATGCTTATGAAGGCCTTATTTAAAGAATTGGAAGCTTATCCTTATGCTACAGCAGTTGCTTGTATCAGTAGCAATAATGAATTTAGTGCTAAATTTTGTAAGAAAGTCGGATTCCACTATGTTGGGACTTTGGAAAATGTGGGATATAAAAAAAATCAGTGGTTGGGATTAGCTGAATACACAAAAAAATTGGGAGGGTGGGAAAAGCACCGATAAGTGTTGTGTTGTAGATAAGATGTTTGTAGGGACATTTTATTTAACAATAGGGAGGATAAAGATATGTTAGAACAATTAAGGGAAGATGTATTTAGAGCTAACATGGAGCTCCCGGCTCGAGAGTTGATAATATACACATGGGGCAATGTTAGTGGCATTGACAGGAAAACAGGATACGTAGTTATTAAACCTAGCGGCGTTCCTTATGAAAATATGAAAGCAGCAGATATGGTAATAGTAGATTTACAAGGAAATATTGTTGATGGTAAATTAAAACCATCTTCAGATTTGGCTACACATTTGGAATTGTATAAATACTACGGGGATATTGGCAGCATCGTCCACACTCATTCGAGATGGGCAACTATATGGGCGCAAGCAGCTATGTGTATTCCTGCATTGGGGACGACTCATGCGGATTATTTTTCAGGGGATATTCCGTGCACTAGGTCATTAACTAGTAGTGAAGTATTTGGCAATTACGAAAAAGAAACAGGTAAGGTAATAATAGAGACAGTAGATTCTAAGAAAGTTATGGATATTCCGGCTGTCTTAGTATCTAATCATGGACCGTTTATTTGGGGTAAGGATACTTGTGAAGCTGTATATAATGCAGTTGTTTTGGAAGAAGTTGCAGAAAGAGCGTATTATTCTTTGCAATTGAACAAAGAAGCAAGAATGTCGGCTTTTCTTTTGAAAAAACACTATGAGCGGAAGCATGGTGAAAAAGCCTATTATTGTCAGGATTAGATGAATACTTTTGTATATTGCTTATTATGGTTTTATCAAGAGTGCTATGCTATAATTATAGGCGTAAAGCAGGCGGGGAAATATTATTTCTCAAAAAAGCAGGCTTGGCCTGCAAATCTAATCATCAAAGGAGATGTTTGGGAATGAAGTGGAAGACTTTGGCAGTAACAGCCATGGCCGGGATGATGTTGTTAGCAGCTGGCTGCGGCGGCAGCAGTGATAAGAAAGCTGCTGACACAAAGAGTGGGGAACAAGCTTTGAAGGGGAAAAAATTAATAATGTATGTATCTTTTCATGAAGATACAGCAAAAGCGTTAGCAGAGGATTTTAAAAAGAAAACAGGCGCGGATGTGAGCTTTATACGTTTACCGACTGGGGAAGCCGTAGCTCGGTTGACGGCGGAAAAAGCGTCTCCGAAAGCAGATGTTTGGTTAGGTGGAACTTCTGATGCCCATGCGTTAATGAAGGAAAAAGGGATTACTGAAGCGTATGTTTCTAAAAATGAAAAAATGATTCCGCAAGAGTATCAGGACAAAGAACATTTTTGGCATGGATTGTATCTAGAGACGTTGGCTATTGGTTATAATCAAGCACGTTATGAGAAAGAGTTTAAGGCAAAAGGAGTCAAGGCACCTACTTCTTTAGAGGACTTATTAGCTCCTGAATATACCGGAGAAATTATTACTCCTGATCCTCGTAAATCAGGAACAGGATTTACGTTCTTAAGCTCTGTCGTACAATCTATGGGTGAAGATAAAGCTTGGGATTTTTTGAAAAAATTTAAGGGGCAAGTTGCACAATTTACACCTAGCGGCTTCACTCCAGCTCAAAAAGCAGGAGCTGGTGAATATTTGATTACAGTTAATTTTGTTGCTGACCAAAACTTAATTAGCAATAAAGGACAAAAGCTTGTCAGCACTATTTATACTAATGCAGGTTGGAGCGTAGTTCCTGTTTCTAAACTTAAAAATAAAGCTAATGAAGATGTAGCTAAGGCTTTTATTGATTATTGCTTGACTAAAGATGCAGGGGAGATTATTTCTAAAACAACTAATGCTATAGCTTGCAATCCAGAAGTTGCACCTCCGACTGGTCAAAAGCCTTTAAAAGAGCTGCCATTGTTTAAAGCGTATGATTTTGTTAAAGCTGGGTCTATAAAAAATGAATTATGTGATAAATTTTTTAACTTATAATTTATAAATAATATAATGCTTACTC
>JAAYAE010000216.1 GCA_012719555.1 Acholeplasmataceae bacterium
ATAATGCTTTTAGAGTCGAAAATAAGAAACTTGAAATGAAATTGAAAATAGTAAATAAAGTAGGAAATATTTATAATATAGTAGGTACGGCTAAACTTGCTAAATATGCTGATGGTTGTTTGCTAATGCAATTGCTATATACTGATATCACAGAGCTCAGTCAAGCAAAAAGTAAAATAGAAGAGCAAGAGAAAATTATAATGGGTGCCAGTGAAAATTCAGAATTGGTTACTTGGACCTACAATATTCAGGAGAAAAAGGTTATAAGTGATTATGGAGAAGATCCCTTGCTTGGTTATGCTCTTCCTATGGATAATGTTCCTGATTCTTTTTTTAGCAGCGGTATGGTTTATCCTGATGATGAACCTTCGGTAAGGGCAATGTTTGCTGATATTTTAAAGGGTAAACATACAGCCCAGAGTACAGCTCGTTGGCTAAATAAAAAAACAGGAGGATATGCTTGGTGTAAAGTTGTCTATAAAACAATTTTTGACGAACAAGGAAATCCTATAAAAGCAATGGGAACAGCTACTGAGGTAGGTGAAGAGCGCTACTTGGATGCTCGTTATAATGAGGAAATGGGCTTGCTGGATATTGTTAGTAAGAATACTTTGTATAACTTGCGTATTAATTTGCTTACAGGTGAAATTGAAGAGTTAAGGGGCCTTTGCAGTTTCAATATTTCTCTTGGCAGAGCTGGAAGTTTGCAAGATTTTTTTTCTAATATCCTAGATAGCATAACTACAGATGAAGATAGAGCGCAAGCGGCTAAAATTTTAAACGTGCCGTATTTTATGCATAGATATGAAAAAGGGTTGTCAGCATTTAGCGTTGAATATGTGCGTAAATTTGATGATGGTAATGAGCGTGCTGTGCACGTAGAAATTCGTTTAAGGCAAAATCCATTAACACATGCACTTACGGCATTTTTATATGGTACTGATGTTAGCAGTGAAAAGTTAACTCATGAACTGATCGCTAAAATTACGCAAATGGATTATGAGGTTTTAGGCTTAATTGATGTAGCAACCCATAAAGTAAGCTCCTGCTATTCTAATGGTTTATCAGATATTGGAGGGATTGGCAATAATGAGGATTATTCTGTTATAACTCCAGCTATATTGCAAAAAATAGTGTTAGAAAAAGAGCGAGCTGATGCTATGAAGCGGATGAGCCTAGATACCATTAAAAAAGTTTTGGAAGTAAAGTCCACTCATAGGTGTATTTATCCTGTTTTAAATAAAGAGGGGAAGATAGTTTGGAAAAAATGGGCATTTAGTTATTTGTCAGACAAGAAAAACATGCTTGTTTTCTGTCGCCGTGATATAAGCTACGTTATGGATGGTTTTCAACAGAAAAACAAAGAACTAGCTAATGCCTTATTAGCCGCACAGCAGGCTAGTAAAGCCAAAACAGATTTTCTATCTAGAATGAGCCATGAAATACGCACGCCAATGAACGTTATTATTGGTATGAGTACGATAGCTGCAAAATCCATTGGAAAAGATGAGGAAACAGCAGACTGTATTGGAAAAATTGGCATTTCCGCTCGTTTTTTATTAAGTCTTATAAATGATATCTTGGATATGAGTAAAATAGAAAGTGGCAAGATGTTTTTGCGTAATGAAGATATTCCTTTTGCTGAATTTCTTAAAGGATTAAACGATATTTGCTATTCTCAGGCAGAGCAAAGTAATGTTTGTTATGAATGCATAGTTGATCATATGATGGATGATTATTATGTGGGCGATGCAGGTAAATTGCAGCAGGTACTTATTAATATTATTTCTAATGCAATTAAATTTACGCAAGAAGGCGGCAAAGTGACTTTTAGTGTTCAGCAAGTTCAGCGTACCGCTAAGAATGCGACTATTAAGTTTGTAGTTAACGATACAGGTTGTGGTATTTCCGAGAAGTTTTTAGAGCATATTTTTGAACCCTTTGCTCAAGAAGACGGAGGTACTACCAGCAAATATAATGGTACAGGATTGGGCTTAGCTATATCTAAAAATATTGTTGATATGATGGGTGGAAAAATCACTATTCGTTCTATTAAGCACATAGGGTCTGAATTTACAATAACAGTTCGCTTGGATGTAAGTTCAAAGAGTGCACCTAAGGAAGACACGGATATTTTGCATCGTCTTGTTAATTTACGCTCTTTGGTTGTAGATGATGATGTAAACGTTTGTGAACAAGCAACAGCTACGTTGCATGATATGGGATTGCAGGCGGAGTGGGTAGATAGTGGCAGAAAAGCCATAGATAGGGTAAAAGAAAAATGGACTAAGTCTAGCTACTATGACATTATACTGGTAGACTGGAAAATGCCTGATATGGATGGTATTGAAACTACCAAAGAAATTCGGAAAATTGTAGGACCTGATGTTACTATTATTATTATGACAGCTTATGAATGGGCTAACATTGAACGAACTGCTAAAAATGTTGGTGTTAATATGTTGATGGATAAACCGCTTTTTAGATCATCGTTAGTTTCTGCTTTTACCAAGGCTTTTCATAGTAAACAAAGCGGAACTTGCGCAATTAGCGAAGAACAGTTTAATTTTACAGGTAAAAGATTGCTGGTAGTAGAGGATCATCTTATTAATGCGGAAGTTGCCAAGAAACTTTTAGTAAGTAAAGGTTTTGCAGTAGATTGTGCAAATAATGGGCTCAAGGCTTTGGAAATATTTACCACAATGCCGGCGCGATATTATGATGCTATTCTTATGGATATCAGGATGCCATTAATGGATGGCATTCAAGCTACACAGGCAATCAGGCGGTTGACAAAGGAAGATGCCAAACGTATTCCTATAATTGCTATGACGGCTAACG
>JAAYAE010000217.1 GCA_012719555.1 Acholeplasmataceae bacterium
CATCAAGATAGGCGCCAATTTTTATTGTATTAGTCTTCAAACAATTGGCTAACAGACAATTCATTATAAATACGAATTATAGTTTCAGCCAAAATCGGAGCAACTGACAACACTTTTATTTTCGGATGCTTCTTATTTGGTGGCAACGGAATCGTATTTGTAACTATTAACTCTTTAATATCAGATTGCGCTATACGGCTAAGAGCCGGATCAGTCAAGACAGCATGAGTGCAGCAGGCATATATTTCCTTAGCACCAAACTTCTTTAAAGCTTTAGCGCCTTCTGTCAGCGACCCAGCAGTATCAACAATGTCATCTACCATAATAGCTATTTTGCCGTCCACTGACCCAATTAAGTTCATAACCTCGGCAACACCTGGCTCAGGCCGTCGTTTATCAATAATAGCAATACTACAATTCAGGCGCGTTGCTATAGCACGGGCACGGCTCACACCGCCCAAATCAGGAGAAACAACCACCATCTCCGTCTCACTCATGCCTTTTTCTTTCATATAGTCAGCCAAAATAGGTCCACCAGGCATATGATCCACAGGGATATTAAAGAAACCCTGAATCTGCGCCGCATGCAAATCAATGGTAACTAGACGGGTAATTCCTGAACAAGTCATTAAATCAGCCATCAATTTTGCTGTAATAGGCTCCCGTCCACGTGCCTTACGATCCTGACGGGCATAGCCATAAAAAGGAACTACTGCCGTAATATGTTTAGCACTAGCACGTCTAAAAGCATCACACATAATGAGAAGTTCCATAATATTATCGTTAACATTAGGCCCACAAGTAGGCTGAATTACGAAAATATCCTTGCCACGAACACTTTCGTTAATCATAACTTGTACTTCACCATTGTTAAAGCGATTGATTACCGCATCGCCCACTGTTGTACCCAAATATGCGGCGATTTCTCGCGCTAAATCAGGATTGGCGTTACCCGAAAAAATTCTCATTGCTTTGCCTGTTTCTTCAAACATGCCCATACCCCCGTATTGTTTTTTACGAAATTAAATACTCGCATTAAAAGTATACAACTCATTCTAACTTGTGACAACCGCTATTTTAACTATTACGATATTTTTCTGCCCAACCTTCAATGTTAACCTGACGACCGCGCCCTACACCCAAACCATTAGCAGGTACATCTTTTGTTATAGTAGAGCCGGCCCCCACATAGGAACCTTGCCCAATTTTAACGGGAGCAACCAAATTGCTGTTACAACCAACAAAAGCATCATCTTCAATAGTAGTTCTATATTTTTTCTTGCCATTATAATTAACTGTAATACATCCACAACCCATATTTACACCACTACCAATATCGCTATCACCAATATAAGTCAAATGTGGCAGCTTAGTTCCGATGCCAACGTTTGAATTCTTAACTTCTACAAAATTACCTATTTTAACATTGTCACAAATTACAGTATCAGGACGTAAATGAACATATGGTCCCACTGTTACGTTATTTTCTACCCTGCAATCATGGCCATAAAGAAATTGTAATTGTGTTTTATTTCCTACTTCCACATTCGTTAAACGCACATTAGGCCCAATAATAGCGTCTGTTCCTATCTTAGTAGTTCCTTCCAGCCAAGTAAAGGGATAAATAATAGTATCCCGGCCAATTTCCACTGTTGCTTCAATAAATGTGCTGGCTGGATCCATAATAGTAACACCGTCATCCATAAGCTTGTTGAGAATTTTTGTTCGCATTATAACTTCTGCTTCTGCAAGCTGTCGTCTGGAATTAATGCCCATAATCATATCGAAGTCTTTAGTAATTATACCCCCGATTTTTTCTCCTTGCTCCCGTAACTTCAAAAGAATGTCAGTTAAATAATATTCTCCTTGAGCGTTATCACAAGTTAAGGTTTTCAGCACATTAAACAATAACGGTGCTTCCACACAATATATTCCCGTATTAATTTCACAAATAGCCTTTTGCTCAGTGCTGGCATCCTTTTCTTCCACTATGCCAAGGACCTCATCTTCTGCACCACGTAAAATACGACCATAGCCAGTGGGATTAGTTGTAGACGCTGTTAGTACACTAGCAGCCGCACCGCTTGCTTTATGTAAATCGTAGAAGTTCTTGAGTTCTGATCCTTCTAAAAGAGGAGTATCTCCACACAAAATAAGTACAGTCCCTACAAAATCTTCCAGCAAAGCCCCTGCTTGCAGCACTGCGTGACCGGTTCCTAATTGTTCCTTTTGCAAAACGATTTTTGCTCTATCTCCCAGAAACTCCTCAACTTTTTCCGAGCCAAATCCTACCACAACAATTTTTTTGGTCGCACCGGAAGTTTCTGCAGCTTGTAAAACATGCTCTAACATAGGTTTGCCACCAATTTTATGCAAAACCTTAGGCAAATTAGATTTCATCCGCGTACCTTTTCCTGCTGCTAAAATAACAGCGACTAAATCTGACATAAAATTCCCTCCTACTTTATTTCAATACGATAACCGGCACGACGCAAGGTAGCTACGATAGCCTCTGCGTGAGCCTGATTTTTAGTTTCTAAATCTATTTCTACCATAGTTTGACCTATAGGCAAATTACGCCCTGCTAACTCATGGTGAATAAAGACTATGTTTGCTTTATGTTCTTTAATATGAGTAATGAATTTTAAAAGTTCCCCCGGCCTATCAGTAAGCTGGGTTATTAGTTTTACCCTGCGTCCAGCTTTAACCAAACCATTTTCAATCAAACGAGAAATTGTGTTAACGTCTATATTTCCTCCGGAAATAACAGCAGCAGTTTTACCTACATTAGGTATGTTACCATGTAAAATACCCGCCAAAGAAATAGCACCAGCTCCCTCAGCTATAAGTTTAGCTCTTTCAATCATAAGCAAAATTGTGGCTGCAATATCCTCATCCTTAACAACAAAAATATCATCTACATACTTATTTATTAAATCAAAGGTTATTTTGCCCGGCTGTCTAACTGCAATACCATCAGCAATGGTATTTGCTTCCGGGGTATCAACCCATTTATTGGCATGCTTAGATAAATACAAAGCAGGAGCTCCACTGGATTGAACGCCGTAAACCTTTACTTGTGGCGCCCTAGCTTTTACAGCGGTTGCAATCCCAGCCAAAAGACCTCCCCCGCCTGCTGGCACAACTATAGCTTGAATATCCGGGCACTGTTCTAAAATTTCCAAACCTATAGTTCCTTGTCCGGCAATAACTGACACATCATCGTAGGGATGTACAAAGGTAGCACCTGTTTTTTGTTGAATTTTAACCGCTTCGGCATAAGCCTCATCAAATCCTGAACCTGCCAAAACAACTTCTGCACCATAACTACGTGTAGCCATTACTTTTGCCAATGGTGCCGCTTCCGGCATAACAATAGTAGACTTAATTCCAGCAGCTGCTGCACCCAAAGCTACTCCCTGAGCGTGATTTCCTGCAGATGCAGCTATTACACCCCTCTTTTTTTGCTCTGGACTCAAGGTCATAATACAATTAGTTGCCCCACGAACTTTAAATGAGCCCGTGCGTTGCAAATTTTCTAATTTTAAGTAAACATCATGACCTGCTATCTCGCTAAAAGTATGATTTAACTCCAAAGGAGTTTTATGCACTACGCTAAGTAATCTTTTTGCAGCAGCTTCCACATCCTTTATCGTTACCATATCTACTTCACTCATCAAATTTCCTCCTTTATATTAAAACCGGGCTAATATCTATTTTACACATTTCTTCATCAACGTCCTTTAACGTCAATAAGGAAAAATATTCATCAACCATTTTCTTTATTGGTTCTTTAGTGGCAATTAAAACGCCTGTACCAACAACAATAGCGCCTACCTCGGTAGTTATTTTCTGCATGCCTTTAGCTGTACCGCCGGCTTTCATAAAATCATCAATAATCAAAACTCTTGCACCCGCAGGCAAAGCCTTTTTAGGCAAAGACATAGACTGAATCTGTTTTGTGGACCCGCTGACATAATTAATGCTAACAGCCGGGCCCTCAGTAATTCGGGCTTCACGGCGAGCCATAACCATTGGTACATTAAACGCCCTTGCTACAAATAAAGCTAAGGGGATTCCCTTGGTTTCTACGGTCATAATATAATTCGGTTTTAAATCTAATGAGCGTTGCATAATTATTTCCCCTAAACGCATAGCAATGTAGGGAGTAAAGATTAAGTCGTTCATATAAATCATGCACCCAGGTAAAATTCGTTCCGGGTCAGACATTTTATTAGCTAATTTTGTTAAAAATTTATAATCAGCATCCGCAGTGTGATAGGGTATAAACCTCACCCCTCCTGACGCACCGGCAACTGTCTCAATTACTCCTAAATCATAGGCGGCCAAACCATTTCGCACAGCCTGCACATCTTCGCTTAAGGTTGATTTTGCCACAGTGAATTTTTCACAAAAAAAAGCAAACGGAAATAATTCATATGGGCTATCAATCAATTCCTTAGTTAAGGCAACGACACGCTCCATCCGTTTAATTCTCGCCATGTCTATACCCCTTTCCAACTTTCCCCAAATAATTTTCTGCCAAATGCCAATCCTCTATTTTATCTACATCCATGCCAATTGCAGCATAGTTAGTAATAATTGCACGACCGGTAAATCCAAAAATTTCAGAGGCTCTTTTTTCAACTTGGGCCAAATTTAAAATACCAATAGCATATTTAAAAATAAAAGACCACCCCAGCCACCTGCACAAAGCAAAAATGTCTTTGCGCTTGGCAAAAACCGCCTCTACTTGTTTGCGGCATTGAGGAATAACCTGTGGATCTACTAGAAATATATTTCCACCGGTAAATTGTCCATCTGCAATTTTAACATAAGTTCTATGGGCGGTAGGAAAATCTTTTTCTACTGCAGCCTTTGGTATAATCGTATAGCAGACTTGAGCACCAAGGACCTCCGCTCTTTCCACAAAATCTTTTACAGCAGCAGCAGTTATACAAGGAATATCATCCGTAGTAAAAATAACCGGTTGTTGTGTTCCAAAATATTCTAACGCAAGTGTTACCGTAGACATAAGGGTATCTCCGGCTGCAATTACTTCTACATTCTTAGGCAAAGTAGAAGGATTGGCTGCTTGTGGCCCAACAATCAGAACTTTGCCTGCCTTACCACTTTGCAAAAGTGCTTCTGCAATATATAAGGCTATGGGCTTACCTTTTAAAGGTGCCCACGCTCTGTAAGGAGTTCCTGCAACCTCTTTAAGCCAGGAGGTTTCTCCTCCTGCTAAAATAACTGCATTATACATGTATTGACCTCCGGAATTATTCTGTTTCAGATTCTTCTTCAATTGCTTTTAATAAGGTTCGCTCAGCATTCTCCATATGAATTCGTACAGCTCGTTGTGCTTTTTCCGCGTCTCGCTGGGCAATACTATCCACTATAGCTCTATGTTCTTCCAATGTTTTCGCTAAACGGCCCGGATACATCATAGAACGACCGCGCAAACTTGTAATTTGTTCACGTAAATTACTAATAATATTAACTAAGCGTTCATTACGACTCGCTTGATATAAGATATCATGAAAAGCACTGTCAATTTCAACTATTTTTTCGATATTTCCTTCATCAATATATTGGCCAATTTCCACCAACAATCTCTGCATAGCTTCCAGCTCGTCCTCATTAATGCGTTCGGCAGCAAGCCCTGCCGCTAAAATATCTAACGCGGTTCTAACTTCATACACTTCATTGATATCTTTAATAGAAATATCTGCAACATAAGTTCCACGACGAGGAATCATTACTACCAGGCCCTCTAATTCCAGTTTGCGAATAGCTTCTCGAACAGGAGTGCGACTAACGCCCATTTCTTCAGCCAACTGAATTTCCATAAGCCTTTCACCTGGATTAAATACTCCACTAATAATTGCCTGCCTAATATGTTCGGAAACTAAATCTCTTAGTGGTTTATACGTATCTAATTTGATCGGTGTTAAATGTCTGTTCATAGGTTTTCACTCCTTTGTATAGTCCGTGCTACCGCTACATGCAATGCTGTATTCGCTTGCAAAACACTAGCTGCTGCCTCAGCAGATGCTTTATCTGCAACTAAGCCAAAAACCGTAGGCCCGCTGCCGCTCATAAGTACTGCTAGAGCCCCTGCACTAAGCATTGCCGTCTTTATTTCAGCTATTGCCGGATAAGCCGGAATAGTAACTGCCTCCAAAACATTGCCCATATTGCTTATAATACTTTTTTTATCCTGTTCAACTATTGCCGTTTCCAAGGGATCAATAAAATATTTTCCCCCATGGTGCCCTGAATCTATATTTTTGTATACCCAAGCCGTAGAAACTTCTAAATCATAAGGTTTAGCTAAAACAAGCCACATAAGAGGAATATCAGGCAATGGTTTTAATATTTCTCCTCTCCCAGTTGCCCTACTAGTCCCCCCTGCAACACAAAAGGGAACATCAGACCCCAATTTAGCGCCTATGTTTTCTAATTCCTTAATACTGAGGTTGGCGTTCCAAAATTTATTTAGTCCGCGTAACACTGCCGCGGCGTCGGTGCTACCACCTGCCAAACCAGCGGCCATGAAAATTTCTTTTTTTATGTGAATGTGAACGTTCGGCTTTCTATTAGTAAAATCGGCCATAACTTTAGCCGCTTTCCACGCCAAATTACTCTCATCACAGGGCAGCATTGGGTTATTTGTAGTTAATAAAAAGTCTTCCGCCGCAGTAAATTCTATTTCATCTGCTAGCGAAACACTTTGCATAATCATGTCAACCTCATGATAACCATCCGGTCTATTGCCCAACACCTGAAGGCCTAGATTGATTTTTGCGTAAGCTTGTTCTTTCATATAAAACTCCAATTGTTTTTTGTATACTATATAAGTTACACTATATTTTATCCTGTATTTATCAATGTAGCAAGAAAAAAGCGAACATTTTTTCTGTTTTTGCTCACTAACTTACGCTTTTATGTTTTCATTTTCTTTTTCTCTACAAAAAATTCCCAATAAATGTTACAATAACGACAAAAGCAACGTTAATGGAGGAATTATGAAAAACACTATGTATCGCTATTTTATAGTTGCCTTAGGCAGCATTATTATGGGTGTATCGATAAATACCTTTTTTGTCCAACACAATTTACTTAGTGGTGGCATTACCGGTATTGCCGTTATGCTCTATTACCTTTTCAATTTGCCCATAGGCATCACAAGCTTTATTCTAAATATACCACTATTTTTTGTTGCATATCGCTATATGAATAGAGAGTTCTTTATCATTACTCTTTTTGGTACGGCAACTTTCGCTTTGGCACTGGATATGTTATCCTTTCTTTCCCAAAATACTTACGTACAAAATCCCTTGCTTTCTTGTGTAGCCGGCGGTGTGTTAAGTGGTATTGGTGCCGGGATAGTGTATCGCGTAGGTGGCAGCACCGGTGGAACCGATATTTTAGGTTTTATAGTTAATAAATATTACAGTATTAGTATTAGTGCTACAGGATTCATTATCAACGTTATCCTTATGGCCTTTGGTGCCTACTTGTTTGGATTAGAACCAG
>JAAYAE010000218.1 GCA_012719555.1 Acholeplasmataceae bacterium
ATTTATCATAGTATTTTACCTATATATAAAAGGAGAAAAAATAATGACCTTACGACATTTAACTATCTTTATTAAGGTATTCGACCTAGGCAGCATGACAGCTGCGGCTCAAGCTTTATTCATTTCACAACCAACTGTTAGCCAAGCCATATCTGAATTAGAAAACTATTATGGCATTAAATTATTTGACAGACTAGCAAAACACTTATTTATAACCGACAAAGGTGCGCAGCTGCTAAGTTATGCACGGCATATTACTGATTTAGTAACAGAAATGGAACAAGCCATGAAAAATCCTGATCAGCATGGGCTAATAAAAGTTGGTGCCAGCCTGACAATTGCAAACTATTTGTTACCGGATTTGGTCAGCAAATTTTCCCAGCAGTATCCACTAATAAAAGTTCAAGCTATTACTAAAAACACCAAAGATATTGAATCCTTAGTTATGAAAAATGCCATTGATTTTGCCATAGTTGAAGGTAGTGTCCACTCCCCGGATATAATTGAAAATGTATTTATGGAAGATAAATTAATCCTTGTCTGTGGTAAGACCCATTTTTTATATAATAGCAAAAGCATATCTCCACTTTCCTTAAAAGATCTTTCCTTTATAGTCCGCGAAGCAGGCAGTGGAACCAGAGAACTATTTGAAAACATGATGGCTGCTCATGAACTAACATGGCAGCCAGCATGGGAATGCAACGGGTCTGATATATTAAAAAATGCTGCAATTAAAGGTTTGGGCATAGGCGTTATATCTCAGCGTCTGGTAGAAGAAGAACTGAAAACAGGAACTCTTGCCCGCATTAATGTCAAGAACATTGATCTGCAACGAAAATTTAGTGTTATATACCATAAAAACAAATTTCTTTCCGGGAGCATGCAAGCTTTCATAACCCTTTGTTATAAGTTTGTATAAACTTATAGGCAGCTTTCTCCTTCAAAGGTTTACTAAAGAAATATCCTTGGACACATGAGCATCCTTCTTTTACCAAATAGGCTAATTGCCTTTCTGTTTCCACCCCTTCGGCTACAACCGTCATATTAATTGCATTGGCCATGTTAATTATGGCTCCTATCATCTTAGCTCCGGGAATGTCATTTTCAATCATATCAATAAAAGACTTATCAATTTTGATAGTTTCAACCGGTAATTTTCGCAAATACGTTAGTGAGGAATAGCCAGTGCCAAAGTCATCTAATGCTAAACCAAATCCCAAGGCCTTGCTTTTATTCAATTTACAAATAGCCTCATCCAGTGAAGCCATTAAAAGACTCTCGGTAATCTCAATTTCCAACTGTTTTGGTAAAATACCGGCAGTTTTTACAGCATTACAAAGTGTTCTAACAAAATCATCTGAAGCCACCTGTCTAGCCGATATATTAACCGCAACACGCACATCAGCATAACCATTTTCTGCTAACCGTCCGGCAAAAGAACAAGCCTCATGCAAAACCCATTTACCTATACTATTAATAACCCCAGCTTGCTCTGCTAAAGGTATAAATCTTGCCGGTGACACATTCCCATACTCCCTACTGTTCCAGCGCAACAATGCCTCTACGCCTTTTACAGTTTTTTGGGGCAAAAGTATTTGAGGTTGATATACAAGAGAAAGCTCTTTTCGTTCTATTGCATAACGCAAACCCTCAATTAAACGTAAATCTGTGTATGCTTCGTATTGTAGTTCCTTGCTATAAAACTTGTAACCATTCCTTCCTTGTTTTTTAGCTTTATACATAGCATTTTCAGCATTTTTTAAAATTTCTTCCGCCGTAGAACCATCTTCAGGATATTTGGCAATACCAATACTCGCAGTAATATGAATGCTAATTCCCACATGCTCTTGCCTTTTTCCCAAATTTCTAATTATTTTCTTGGCAATGCCCTTGACCTGTTCATTAGTTAATTTTCCTTGCACTACAGCAACAAACTCATCTCCGCCAACTCTTGCTATAAAAAAATTTTCACCAGCTGACAATGCTATTCTAGTACTTGCGGTAACAATCACTTTATCACCGAAATTATGTCCATATGCATCATTAACCAATTTTAGCTGGTCTAAATCCACAAAAAAAGCTGTACCTACTCTGCTTGCAGCTTCGGGCTCCTTCATTTGCAGCGCAAGCCATTCATTTAAATTATTTTTGTTTGGAAGACCTGTTAACGAGTCATAATACGCCATGCATTAAGCATCTGTAATATTTTTTGCCGATCTTCTAAATGAACCCATCCTCCCAAATCTGCCACGCTTTTACCAATAGCTTCTTCTTTAGTAAACCCAGACATTAAAGTAAAACTGGGGTTAACCTCGGCAAAAGTTTCATCGGCCTTCAACAAAGCTATAGCATTAGGACTCATATAAAAAATATGAAA
>JAAYAE010000219.1 GCA_012719555.1 Acholeplasmataceae bacterium
CCGCAGCCTCAAAATCGAACACATCTATCCTTATGAATATCTTACACCTAGAGAGCTTAGAGTAGGGATTCGCAAATATGTGAACGAGTACAACTTTGAACGATCACACCAAACCCATGGTTATCAAACCCCTAGCCAGGTATAATGTACCCATAAAACAAGACAAAAATTTCGAAAAGCTTAATGAACCTGATATAATAAAAAACAGTAAACTGTCAGGAAAGAAGGTTCATAAAAATGGCTAAACGAAGAACATTTTCACCAGAATTTAAGAGCAAACTCGTATTGGAACTTCTCCGTGAAGAGCGACCCCTCGGCGAGATTGCTAACGAGCATGGAATAAGTCCAAACCAGCTGAGGAACTGGAAATTGAATTTCTAAAGAACACGGCAGAATTTTTTCAGAAAGCCAACCGGCAGAGGGTAATAAATAAAGAAAGGAACTGCTAACAAACACAGTTCCTTAACTGATAATTTATAGGGTTGAACCCCTACCTCCGCCCTAAGAAGGCGATGCTACTTGGCTATTTTTCAGTACCGGTAGGGTCGACTCCCACATCAACTCCCACATCTTCGCTTGCGTTTTCTGCATTATTCCTTGCATTCTGATAATTATCCATCAGGATAGCAACACGATCAAATGACTCTTGCGAATAGTGTGTATAGATTCTGGATGTAATCTTAATATCTTTATGCCCCATCAGTCGTGACGCTTCATTGATTGATACGCCGGCCGCTTCGAGATCCGTGCAGAATGTGTGTCGGTAACAGTATGGTACGAGATCAGCTGCTATCCTATAGGGTGGAAGAACCTGATTTCGATACACTTCGCATCCTGCGATAATATTCATTTCACGCTTGAAATTATTCCATAGAATGCGCATATTTGTTTTAGACAGCCTTCCTCCCTTTTCATTTTGAAATACCGGCTCAAAAGGACCTCTTTTTAAGTCTTTATATTTCTGTTCTAACACTGATGGCATTGGGATAATCCTATTACCGCTTTCTGTTTTAGCCTTTCCTAATCGGTTTCCTTTTTTCTTTACGGCACCCTCCACAATAATGCGTCTGCACTCAAAATCAAGATGGCGACCATCAAGACGTGCTGCCTCGCTGGGGCGCAAGCCGCAATAGAGTAATGTTAAAACCCAAAGACCTCCTCGATGATACTCGGCAACCTTGATGGTAATATCTCGCTCAAAATCTGTAATTGCTCTATGCGTTCCGTCTTCTGCTTCTGGAAGCTCTAAATCGATGGCTGGGTTTTCAAGGATTAGCTTATTTGATTTTGCACGCTCAAACATCTGGTGCAATGTATTGGCAACTTTTTTAATATAGGTTTTACTGCAACCATCCATTTGGTTTACAACGTTTTGGCAGTGGATTTGCCGCACATCTTTGATTTTCATCGAGCCAATGTAGGGATCGATTCTTGAATTCCACCTGCTCCAATAATCATCGTATGTTTCAGGACTGATTGATCCTTCTTTGTAGGTTTTCATAAAGGTTTTAAACCATGATCTTGCAGTCATGCTGTTCGAGATAGTCTCTTTACCCTCTTTTAGATCACGTTTTCGCATAGCAATCTTGACTGCCAACTCCTCATCATTTCTTGCGGTGATGTCATACCGTCTTCCTTCATAAGTAAAAGTTTTTCTTACCATTTTCCCCTCTCTTCTATATGGTCACATGTATTCTTACAATGTGTACATAGTTAATAATGCCAAAGACATGTCCCCTCAGGATCTTATTTCAAGGAGGCGTGCTGCAATATCTGGAATGAAATACTTTTTTTCGCGACCGGTTTCAAGAAAATCTAACCCTTTTAGCAAATCGGGAATAGCTTCTCGCGATCTCTTCAAATACTTTGCCAATTGACTTTGGTTGATAAAAGCGGCTCCGCCAACATGAGACTTAAGATCTCTTACTAAAGTTTGCTTATCCATATAATCCTCCAATCCAATTAGAATTCTACTGAGAATCCTACAAAAAATGTTGTATTGGATACATACTATGCATTAGCGAAAAATAATATTCCTGGGTGGATTATTGTGAATCAGTGGCTTAGACTTAAACACTTTGAGAATGAGCAGCAGCTGTGTCATATCGTGGATATACAAATAAGTAAATTAAAATATAGCAAAGTGAAAGCCAACGCTTCTAGACGTTGGCCGGCAGAAAGGATTTATAGCCATGTACTTATACTGCTACATTTGAGGGAGATGCGATTCGAGCTTTTGAGACTTTACCCCCGCAAGTGCGGGGAAAGAGTAACAACGGATATCACCTATTGTTAGAGCTTAGGTTCACCCCCGCATCTGCGGGGAAAGAGTAATGTTGAAACCTCTTATAGTTATAACTTCGGTTCACCCCCGCATCCGCGGGGAAAAAGTAATGTTAGAACCTCTTATAGTTATAGCTTAGGATCACCCCCGCATCTGCGGGGAACAACTGGACAATCAGTGCATCATCTTCGCTTTCCTGTAAACTGCTTCTTTACTGAACCCTTTTAGTGGAAATTTATTTGTCCTAATATAACCATAAATGGTATTTGGAGGGATGTCAACTTTTGAGGGGTATAATCGGCGAAAATTCTTTTTGAAAGTAATTTTGCTTTTGAGCGGTCAGTGCATCATCTTCGCTTTCCTGTAAACTGCTTCTTTACTGGACCCTTTGAGTGGAAATTTCTTTGTCCTATTATAACCGTAAATGGTATTTAAGAGGATGTCAAACTTTTGAGGGTATAATCGGCCAAAATACTTTTTTGCAAGAAGACAAATATATAAGTACTGAGGCTTGTTTGCTTGGTAGTGATAATTGTGCATAAGGTTTATACAATCTGCTATAATTAATAATAGTAAATAAAGCGGGGCATGGTATGGAAAAAACAAAAATAAAAGAAGAAAGATCATTAGGCGCTCGGTTTCCAAAGGTGGCCAAGCAGTGGGCACAGGACTTGAATGGAGATGTAACAACTTTTGATGTTTTGCCATATTCTTCGGAAGAATATTATTGGAGGTGTACAAAAAACAGTAGTCATGTATGGAAAGCTTCGCTTAAGAGCCAAACAGGTAATGGCCGAACGGTTAATCGCCCAAGGTGTCGATTTTGTCGAAAAGAAGAATACGCCTTAAGAAGCAAGAGGAAACCACGCAAGGAACGTCTGGAAATTTCCAATTTACTCCTTCTCTTTCCCAAAATCGCTGAAGAATGGGACTACGGAAAGAATATAATAACGCCCGATAAAGTATTTGCCGGAAGCCCGGTCAAATATCACTGGAAATGCAAAAAGTGTGGTCATTTATGGACTGCCAAAGTCTCAAATCGCACTGAGAAGAAATCCGGATGCCCAAATTGTTACATTGAGGCAAGCAAACTGCTTAACACACATCCTGATGTAGCTGCCAGGTGGCACCCTACCAAAAATAATAACTTATGGCCTATTGATGTTGCAGCTTCTGATACTACTGAAGTTTACTGGCTATGTCCACATTGTGGGGAATCCTATAAGCGGGCAATAGCAAATATGGCGAGAGACTCGTATTGCCCCTACTGTGACACAAAGAAAAGACCAGATCTTGCTTTTGAAAAAAGCCTGGCTTATCAATATCCTGAAGTTGCAAAACAGCTACACCCCACACTAAATCCTCCAGGCTTAACACCAGAACAAATAAGGCCTAAATCGGGTATGAAGCTATGGTGGCAATGTCCGGTAAATCCGGACCATCCACCTTGGCAGGCAATTGTACACAACCGCACAGTAGGTAACCAAGGGTGCCCGGTTTGCGCCCGCCTTAAGCGCTTAACTAAAAATCGCCTTGATTTGGTGCGCCCTGAAATCGCCGAAGAATGGGACTATAAAAGGAATGTGGAAATGAGCCCGGAAGATGTGACGATTAACAGCCCGAAGCAAGTTTATTGGATTTGTCCGCAGGGACATCCATCGTACAAAAGAAGCATTGCTAGCCGAGCTTTGAGTGGAACAGGATGCCCCATCTGCAAAAAACTACTTAAAACGGATAACAGAGCTGCGAAAAGAAAAGACTTAGAGAAGACAATGAGCAAGGCCAAGGATTAGCCTCCTTGCTCTCATTGATTAGATTTATCTGTGGAAATAGTGTTACGAATAAAGGATTTTTGTATCATACAAAGGAATCCTTAATTAAGGATTTATTGAATAATACATTTTCGCATTTTGCACCGCCCTTTCAATTAAAAACTATCGTCTTATATACTATGCTTTACTACAATTAATTATTCACAAAAAACAAATACCGCCCATAGCGAGCGGTATCCTGCAGTTTTACTGACTGAAAGAAGTGTTAGGAGGTTCTATTATTTGTATATTGCAATTGAGGAATTGTAATCATAAATATCCATTAAGGTTTCGTGTCCGTTGTAATACTTGATTATGGTTTTGGAACCACTACCCATCTTGTAGTTTTTATGCATGTTTTTGAACTCTGCATAACAGGCCTCCCAGTCATCTTCGAGGAAGTGCTGGAGCAGGAACTTCACCCTGGCATCTTGCCTATCTGTCGCAGCTAGGGTTCCATCGAGTCTATATCCAGTATGGTAGACCATTGTGACCAAGTAGCTTCCAAGCTGCTGCATGTTGTAAATGCCACCGTTTTTATACTTGGCAAATACATCGCTCGAATACTGTACGTCTAACCTATGAGGATCAATTTTCATCATCATCGGAATCAGATCCTTCTCTGCGACTGTTCTCCCATCTGGGAAGATGGGAGGAGCTGCAGCCTTCATCGCTTCCAGATCGATAGCAACTCTTGCGGAAGGAGTGATTATCCTATCTATTACAGCTGCGCTTTCAGCTCTTGTGAGTCCTTGGTCCGGCCTGAAGGTCTGGTCGGGGTAGCCGGCAAGGATCCCGAGGAAGTAGGCTTTAATGACTGCGTTCTTTCTGTTTGTGGATTTGAACATGTCTAACACATAGCCCTCAATAATTGCTGAGTCGCTACTTGACACAGTTCCTTCCACAGCGTTTGCGGCGATAAGAGACATATCTGCACGAATGATCTCTTTATCCAGGTGGCGTTCCGGAATTTGGTTCTCGGTATAGAGATTGAGCTCAACTCCTTTTTTATAATAGTTGTAAGCCCAGTGCTTTCCGCCCGATCCCATTTCAAGCGCTTGTCCCGTGATTCCTACTATGGCCATTTTTATAAACTCACCGTATGTTACCTTCTTGTCGGGCTTAAAGGTTCCATCCGGATAACCTACTATAATTCCCTTATCAACCATCTGACCAACATTGGAGTGTGCCCAGTGAGAGGTGGGTATGTCTTGAAAAAATGTTTCTGCGGCGAGGGAAGGGGTTACATTAGTTAGAACTAAAGCAATTGACATAATTAGAACTAAGATTGTTTTTTTGCGGCGAATTGTAAAATGAAGTTGAACTAATAAAAAATCCATAGTGACGATTTCTGTTGTAAAATAGTTTTTACGAGAAACAATTTCACAGAAAGGCGAATCACTATGGATCACTCACAGTTTACACCTAATCCGCGAAAAA
>JAAYAE010000220.1 GCA_012719555.1 Acholeplasmataceae bacterium
TACCGGAGCTATGTATCGTGCAGTAACATTGAAATTTTTGGCAGCTAATAAACCGTTTGATGAGGAATTAGTTACTAGAATTGCCCAAGAGATTGATATTACTTTTCGGGCAGAAAAAGGTTCTAATCGTGTTTACATTGATAGTAAAGAGGTAACCGAAGAAATTCGCAGTACCACAGTAACAAATAATGTATCTAAAATTTCTGCTGTTGGTGGCGTTAGAGATGCTATGGTTAGTGCACAAAGAAAAATGGGGGCTAGCGGTGGGGTAGTTATGGATGGCCGTGATATTGGTACGGTTGTTTTTCCCCAGGCGGAAGTAAAAATTTTTTTGACTGCAAGTGTGGAAGAAAGAGCAAAAAGACGTTATTTAGAATTAAAAAATAAAGGGCAAAATGTTAAATTAGAGGTTTTAGCACAGGAGATCGCTATAAGAGACAAGCTAGATAGTGAGCGTAAAATTTCTCCATTACGTTGCGCAGAAAATGCACATTATTTAGATACATCTAATTTAGATATTCCTACTGTTGTTGATAATATTTTGCACTTATGTAAGGTGAGCTAAAATGTGGTATCATTTTGTACAAGCTTTTTTTCATGTTATTTTCAAAATACTGTTTCGCATGGAAATAATTGGCAGAGAAAATATTCCCAAGACCGGGCCACTGATTATTGCTAGCAATCATGCCAGCTTGTTAGATCCTCCTCTTGTAGGAACTGCGTCTACGCGTAAAGTCTGCTTTATGGCTAAAGAAGAGCTTTTTGTGCCTATATTAGGAACTATTTATAAATCACTTGGTGCCTTTCCTGTAAAAAGAGGTGCCTCTGACCGAAATGCTATAAAATGTGCGTTGAATTTGTTGAAAACAAATAAAGTTTTAGGGATTTTTCCTGAAGGGACTCGTAGCAAGAACGGTCAGCTTGGTCATGCTGGTTCAGGTACTTTGGGATTAGCAGGTAAATTCAGAGTCCCCATAGTTCCAACGGCTGTTATTGGCAGCAATTTAAAGTTGCAAAAATCTTTTTGGCCTAAAATAAAGGTGATTTTTGGAAAACCTATATATTTCCCTCAAGACAGAGAGGTTGACAAGGAACTTTTGCAAGAAATGACTGAAATAATGATGAAGGAAATAGGAAAGATGTTAGAAGATAATAGGTGAAATGCATGAAAATTATAGTCTCAGAACATTGTGGATTTTGTTACGGGGTAAAACGTGCAGTTAAGATTGCACGTGACGCCGCAAAAGAGTATAATAATGTTGTTGCAACTCTAGGTGAACTGATACATAACCCTAGGGCTATAGCTGACCTTAAAAAAAATGGTGTAGATTGCAAGGCTTCTATAGACCAATTTGCTAAGGGAGATATAATTATTATAAGTTCTCATGGTGTAGGTCCCGAAGTTTATGCAAGCGCTAAAACAAAAGGGCTGCATATAATCGATGCAACTTGCCCTCATGTACTCAAAGCTCAAAGAACAGCTAAACAACTGGCTGCTGAAGGACGCTTTGTCATTATTGTAGGCGAAAAAAATCATCCTGAAGTTCAAAGCATCAAGGCGTGGGCAGGGGAAAAATCTATCGTGGTGGAAACACCAAATGAAGTTCAAAACTTGCCGGCTAATGGACCATATGGCGTTGTGAGCCAAACGACTTTTGAAGCAGATAAGCTGGATGCTGTTTTGACAGCGTTGCTAACTACTCATCAGGGTGACTATCGAATTGAAAAAACAATTTGTACTGCTACAGCTGATCGGCAAGACGCAGCAAAAAAATTGGCCAATGAAGCCGATGCTGTTATTGTTCTTGGTGGCTATAAGAGTGCGAATACTAGGCATCTTCTTGACGTGGTAAAAAAAATAAACCCTAGAGCTTACCATGTTGAAAGTGCGGAAGAAATAAGTCCTGCAATGCTTGAAAATGTAAATATACTAGGTATTACTGCCGGCGCATCAACGCCGCAGGAAATAATCAAGGAGGCTATGGTTAATATGGAAACAATGGAGAGTTTGTTGGAAGAAAAAGAAAGTGTGCATCTACACATCGGCATGGTGGTAGAGGCAACCGTGGTAGCAATTACGGGAGAAGAAGTAGTTGTGGACTTCGGTTATCAAAGTGAAGGAGCTGTCGCTTTCGACCAATGGGCTTTAGGTGGAACCAGAGAGACACTAGCTTCTGAAGTTAATGTGGGAGACAAGGTTGTTCTTAAAGTTATTGGCAGCGAAAACCAAGATGGTTTGGTTGTAATGTCCAAAATCAAAGCAGTTGCTGACCAAGTTTGGACTAAACTGCCTGAGATGTTAGAAGCTAACAAGGTATTGGATGTAAAGGGGCTAAAGGCTGTTAAAGGTGGCTTAACTGTTTCAGTTGCCGGCGTTACAGGATTTATTCCTGCTTCACATTTGGATTTAAAGCGTGTTGATAATATTCGTGATTATGAAGGCAAGGATATGCAAGCTGAAGTTTTGGAATTCAATCCTGAGAAGAAACGTTTGGTTCTTTCCCGCAGGGAAGTTTTAAAAAGAGAAAAACTTGCTAGCAGCCAGGCTTATCGCGAAGAAAAAGCAGCTAAAATGGCTGAACGTAAGGAAGCCGAAGCAGCATCTTTAGTTGCTTTAGAAGAAGGCTCTACCGTTAAAGGTGTTGTTAAAAGCGTAGTAGATTTTGGCTTATTTGTGGAAATAGCACCTTATCTTCAAGGATTGGTACATGTTTCTGAATTATCTTGGGAAAAAGGTGTTAAACCTGCTGATTTATACAAACCGGGCCAAGAAGTTGATGTATATATAAAGAGCATTGACAAAGAAAATGCTAGAGTAAGTCTTTCTATAAAACACTTACAAAAAGATCCATGGCAAGCAGCTATCTCTTCTATTACTGAAGGTGATATAATAACGGGCAAAGTAGTTCGCTTTTTACCTTTTGGGGCCATTGTGCACAGAAACGACAAAGTTGAAGGCATGGTGCATATTTCTGAAATTGCCGCTGAGCGTATTGAAAAACCTGAGGATGTCTTGCATTTGGATGAAGAAGTAAAAGTAAAAGTTCTTAATATTGATACTAAACACAAAAAAGTTGGCTTAAGCATAATAAAAGCTAAAGAAGATGCTGAAAAAGCAGAAGTTAGTCAATACATTAACGAAACACCGGAATTGACACAAGATCTTGGCAAAAAATTGAACGTCACTGAAGAATAATTTCAGGAGGTAGCGATGGACAGCAGGGAAGCACGTAAAATTGATCATATAAAATATGCTTTGGCTCTGCCTGACGGTCCACTTGCTACCGGGTTTTCAGATGTTCATATAATGCACAATTGTTTACCTGAGCTAAATAGGGAAGCTGTTAATTTAGCTACCAATTTAGCTGGTATTCAGTTAGAACGTCCGATTATTATTAATGCCATGACTGGCGGTGGAAAGGCCCTTAGTGATATAAATCGTAAAATTGCCATTATAGCCAGAGAAACCAATTGTGCCATGGCGGTCGGTTCTCAGTATGGCGCTATAATAGACAACACTAATTGGGAGAGTTACAGAATTGCCAGAAAAGAAAATCCGCATGGTATCATTTTTGCCAATGTAAGTGCTTTGGCTACTGTTGACGAAGCAAAAACTGCCGTAGATATGCTAGA
>JAAYAE010000221.1 GCA_012719555.1 Acholeplasmataceae bacterium
GGATAAAACCTGTTCTGAAGATGTCTCTTCAGGAAAGACCGTTAGACGTCAATCAAATTTAATTAAATATTTTAAAATATTACTCTTAATACCATAGTCCAACACGGCAACGTGATATTTACCTTCACCCATAGTATAAACCTCTGGTGTAGTAACCTTGGCTACTTGATCATGCACTTCCGGTGTGGCTAAAAGCTTATCAATTTCTTCCTGTGGCATATCGCTGGGCACAATAACCCCTTGCAAAGTACCATAAGAACGAATCTTACGTGTAATAGCACGCGTATCTACTCCAACCAAAACCGGTACATTCATTCTCTCTAAAAAGTCCGGTAAAGACTCTTCATTACGCCAATTACTCGGCTCATCACAAAGCTCACTAACAATAAACCCTTGATACCAGCATTTATCTGATTGATCAAAAAGTTTACAACACCCATAATTTCCTACCAAAGGGTAAGTCATAACTACGATTTGGTCACAAAAAGATGGATCAGTTAAAGTTTCTTGATAACCGCTCATGCCTGTAGTGAAAACTACTTCGCCCACAGCGTTGCGGTTGCCATATAAATCTCCTTCATAGACGCTGCCGTCTTTTAATACTAATTTCCCTTTTACCTTGCGCATACCACACCATCTCTCATGACGAATTTTCCTGCTACCATAGTCGCCACAGCTTTTCCTTTACATGTTTTACCTTCATAAGGTGTAACTTTGCCTTTTGTATAAAAATTCATACTATTGACTGTCCATTCCTTATTGAGGTCGATTATAGTTACATCTGCATTTTTGCCTACTTTTAAACTTCCAGCATTTAGTGCAAAAATATTCGCAGGTTCTGTACTCATTTTACCAACAATCTCGTTAATTGTGAAGAGGTTTGTTTGATAAAGTTCAGTTAAAATTACACCAACGGAGGTTTCTAAGCCACAAAAGCCATTAGGAGCGTTTCTAAATTCCACATCTTTCTCTTCAGGCGCATGTGGTGCATGATCCGTAACGATAGCATCTATTGTTCCATCTTTTAAAGCCGCTCTCAACGCATCAACATGGTCTTGTGAGCGTAAAGGAGGGGAAACCCTTGTTGCAGTACTATAATTAGCGCAAGCTTCATCTGTTAAAGTTAAGTGATGAACGGCAACTTCACAGGTTATATTAACACCTCGTTTTTTTGCTTGTCGTACAATATCTACTGCACCCTTGCTGGCAATATGCGCAACATGAATATGTGTTCCTGTATACTCAGAAATTATTGTATCTCTAGCTACTGCTATATCTTCGGAAATTGAAGGTATCCCAGGTACGCCAATACGTGCAGAAACAGCTCCTTCATGCATATATCCTTCGTGATTTAATTCCGTCTCAATATCATGACAAATAAGTGCTTTATCAAAAGCAGATACATATTTTGCCGCCACCATCATTGTGTGAGCACTGTCAACATAATGTCCATCGTCTGAAAACGCCATAGCCCCACGCATCGCCATGTCACCCATTTCAGCTAATTCCTTACCTTGTTGACCTTTAGTTATAGCTCCGATAACTTCGACATGTACATATCCTTCTTTAGCAGCTCGCTCTTTAATTCCGCTAACAATTATAGAACTATCTACCACAGGTTTTGTATTGGGCATACAGGCAATACGAGTAATACCACCGGCTGCTGCAGCCTTAGTACCGGAAACAATATCTTCCTTCGCTTCCAATCCGGGTTCTCGCAAATGTGTATGCAAATCTATAAATCCCGGAGCGACAACTAACCCATTAGCGTCAAAAACCTCATCAGCTTCTGTTGTAATTTCTTTTTCCAAAGCTATTATTATGCCATCTTCTACCATTAAATCCATAACGGCGTCAAGATTTTGGCTAGGATCTACGATACGTCCGTGCTTAATTAGCGTTTTCAATTTGCTTACCTCCAGTCAAAGTCAAGAATAACAGTGCCATACGAACAGCTACGCCGTTTTGAACTTCCGTGCGAATAGCGGCATTATCACAATAACCGACTTCCCAGGATATTTCCAGCCCTCTGTTCATAGGTCCCGGATGTAAAACCGTAACATCAGGTTTAGCTAATTTCAGTTTTTCTTCATTTACGCCAAAAATTCTCGCATATTCGCGCGTCGTTGGAAACAATCCCTTTTGTTGACGCTCTAACTGAATACGCAAAATATCTACTACATCCGCGCCTTCCAATGCTTCCTCAACCCGTTTATGTACTGTAACGCCTAAGGCTTCTATGTCATGTGGCAATAAAGTCATAGGGCCTGCTACATGTACATCTGCCCCTAATTTTGTCCATGCGGCAATATTTGTTCGTGCAACCCTGCTATATAAAACGTCGCCTATAATAACCATTTTTAAATCTTTGAAATTCTTACCTTGTTCCCTAATTGTAAACATATCTAAAAGACCTTGGGTAGGATGCGCATGAGCACCATCTCCTGCGTTAATAATAACAGGAGCAGCAACTTTTGCAGCATAAGCAGCTGCACCCTCAATGGGATGACGCATAACAATAGCGTCACAAGCCATAGATTGCACTGTCAAAATCGTATCACGCAAACATTCACCCTTAGCTACGCTGGAACTAGCAGCAGTTATATTTACTACATCTGCCCCAAGATATTTCCCTGCCAATTCAAAAGACGTCCTTGTTCTAGTGCTATTTTCATAGAAAAGATTTATTATAGATTTTCCTCGAAGAGAGGGCACCTTTTTAATATCTCTACCCATTATTTTTTTCATTTCTGTTGCTGTGCGCATAACCAGTTCGTACTCGTCCAAAGTCATTGAATCTAAATCTAAAATGTCTCTGCCTGACAATGATGCCGCTGCTTTTGCCATTTTTTTACCCCCTATACGTTTTTTCAAAAAAACACCCATTGCGCCAGCAATGGGTGGAGTTATAACGTGTTTATGCTTGTTATAACACTCTTGCTGATTTCGCAGAATCACTTAAAGATGTGTTGTACAACAAAATAAGCCTTCTTGCCAATGTGGACAAGAAGGCTTTTAAGAGCTTCATAAAAGACCCTTTCTTAGTCTCACAGGACTAGATTAAAGGTAATATTCCGTTGCTAGTATGTTATCACTATAGATGTAAAATGTCAACCTAAAGTCACCTTTTATAATTAAAAGATGCCTACCTTTATTTATTGCCAAAATGTTGGGCTAAGGTTACCAAAATACCTACTGCCTTAGGAAGACACTCTTCGTTAAAATCAAAAGCCATATTATGGTGACCTGCCTTTAGGGTTGTTCCATACATCATATAAGTTGCCTGCCCGCCGTTACGTTGAACTCTATCCATGAAGTATGAACAATCCTCACTTGCACCTAAACTAATAAATGGAACTACCTCGGTAAATTGTCCTGATGCCGTAGCTATATTGTAAATTTCTTTACCCATATCTTCGCTAAGTTCGCAAGCCGGAGCTCCGCCCACTTCTTTTGTAGTAACTTTTACATCATACATAGCTGCAGCGGCGGCAATCATACGTTTAGATTCATTCATCATGTAATTATTGATGTCCGTGTTGGCACCACGAGTCTCCATCTTAATTTCTCCTACATCCGGCAAAACATTACGTCCTGTTCCTGCATTAATAACACCTACGTTAATACGAGATGCTCCCGCCCCATGACGAGAAATAGTGTGTAAAGAGATAGCTGCTTGGGCAGCTGCTAACAAAGCGTTCTTTCCTTGCTCCGGTGCCGCACCTGCATGGCTTGATACTCCGGTAAAGTGAGCATCCAATTTACTAGTTGCAAGAAATCCACCTGTCATACACACTAATTCATTGTCCTTATCAGCATTGAAGCCAATGTGCCCTGACAAAAAATATTCAACGTCATCAACAATGCCACTAGCTACCATAGCTCTGGCGCCTCGCACACCTTCTTCTGCCGGTTGAAAGAAGAATTTTACAGTTCCTGACATCTCATCTTTGTGCTCTGCAATTAATTTTGCAACCGCTAAGCCTACTGTCACATGTCCATCATGGCCACAGGCATGCATACAACCCTCATGGGTAGAGCGAAAATTCTCCGCCATTGGTCGGTGTGTACTATCAGAACTCTCTACGACCTCGTTAGAGTCCATATCAAAACGCAAGCCAACAACTTTACCCGGTTTAGCAAAATGCATTATACCCATAACGCCTGTTTTACCACCACTCATTTTCTCAACTAGGGCAGGATCAGCCCCCTCGCTAATTGCTCTGTCCATACAACTTTGCAATATTTGTGCACTGGGGACTCCCATCATTTCCTTTTCATCCATAACTTCATTACCCAAATGGACTTCATAACCTAGTTTAGTTAATTCCGTAGCAACCATAGAAGCTGTGCGAAACTCCGTCCACGCAGATTCAGGATAGCGGTGTAAATCCCTACGACGTTTAGTTAACTCTCCTTGCATACCATATACTTCTTGCCAAATTTCATTCATGTACTATTCCTCCTTATTATGTAAATACTAATTGTTATTAACCTTTATCTCATCAGTTTTTAAGGAAACATTTACTTCAAACATTCTACTCCATGGCAACGTAAATTTCCACCTTTTCAATTCACCCTGTGCCATATACTTAGATGCAAAGATGAGCATACCTTTACTTATGGCTGCCTCTGCTTCTGCCCTCTGTTTAGGTTTTAGCGAACCGTCAACCCACTGATTTTTATAAATCAAGTCGTTTCGTACATCTTGGCGCACATGTGCCTGATAAACCCATTCATCCAAATAACGCACAGCCAGTAAATCATTTTTCTTGTTTTCATTCATGTATGGCCGCAAAATTCCTTGACCAATAGCATACCCCAAAGTATTGCTGGCCGTATTCCAACCGGCATAAGCACCCAAGTACCATGCCAGTTCGCTAACATGCCCTGCACGTCCAACATTTTCTTTGCCATGTTTTTTGGGTAACGTCCTTACCTTAGTTGCAAACAAACCTGCCACCAATGCATTATCAGAACCATTAGAGTAAGCAATGTCACCAACACCTACATTTTTGCCTGACTCAACAAAGCCTTGCACCTTGTTTAGAAAGTTTTTATTTGCCCCGGTTAACTGCCCGTTATTAAGTGGACTAGTTGCCGATAAACACAAGCCATTTTCAGGCGTATTAACTGCAAAACCTAAATCAGCATTTTTAGAAATAGCTGCCGGGAAAGCCCCTGCTGCCAGAATATGCTCTCGCAAGGTTTTTTTAACGACTGTATCTTCATACGTAGGGATTGTTTTCTCGCCTACTCCTTCATTGTAAAAAGTATAAACTAAGGGTGTCGTTTGCTCAATTTTATTTACTGCACGAGTTAGCAGTATTAATCCCAATTGATCAGCACCGGCAAAAAATCTGATTTTCCAAGCGGGCAGGTTCTTCATCGCAGAGTCAATTTCACGTGCATCTCGATGGGCATCTGAATTAACAGCTGTATCATCTTTACCCAAAAGAAAATAATCAAAAGCATTATCTTTAACACCGTCAAGAAGCTTTTTTGTTACTTCTAGATTAGCCTTGCGCCTAGTATACAAATCCGTTTGTACTTCAGCGGGAATACTTTTTAGCACTTCTTGTAATTCTTTAGCTTCTTTTTTGCTAATAGTTTTCATTTCCTGTTTATCTTTTAGTGCACCCATGAGAAAAATTTGCGGACCATATTTACCGTAATAACTAGGCTCTACCGGAGCACTACTTGCCTTAGGGGACCGCATAATAGTGCCAAAAACATACAAGCGCAATAAACCAAACTTCTTTTTAAAATTTAAAAGTCTTTGTGTCCTAGCATCTATAACCTGTTCGCTTAATTCGTGGGTCCTTGAGGCCACTAACCCACCATAAATTAAACTATCGCTGGAAACAATAGCATCCGTAGCCAAAAGTGCATTATCTTCCAACCATGCATAAAGCTTATCAGGATCACCGGTCCTATTATAAGAAGCAATATACTCTTGTGGAGGTGTTTGAATATCCCAACCTGCGCTTTTCAAACTATTTACGGTATAACTCATACACACCGGTCTGTCATCCATTGGTATAAACAATATTTTTTCTTTAGCCTCTACCTCAAAAGGTAGTAGGCACATGCACATTAGAACTGCTACAATAGTAGTTTTAATTCTCACGTACTTCCCCCCTTAATTTGTCAACATTATCGAATAAGATAGTACGGTCAGAAAAATGTTTTATAGTTTGAAAAAAGCCTCTGTTTGTAAAGTTCTACAAACAGAGGCAAAAACC
>JAAYAE010000222.1 GCA_012719555.1 Acholeplasmataceae bacterium
ACTTGGGCCTAAGTGTTTTTTCAGCAGGAATTGTAGTGAAAGATGGAATAAGTAGAATTTTAAATGTGTAAAAAAATTAGAAACAGTTTTTATTACAAGGAGGGCATTATATGTCACAAGCGGTTAAATGTTTAATTTTATTAGGTGTCATAGCTTTATTATTTGTTACTGAACTAATTCCTTTAGCAATTACCGCCATGGGTGGTGCAATTGCCTGTGGTATTTTGGGATTTATTCCGGCAAAAGCAGTTTTTTCCGGGTTATCTAATTCAACTGTTGTATTGTTTGCAGGTATGTTCGTTGTAGGGGCAGCTATGTTTTATACGGGCCTTGCTCAAAAAATTGGTAATATTGTTGTTAAACTTTCCGGAACCAGTGAAAACAGTTTGATGTTTGGGATTATGCTGGTTGGTGCTTTGCTGTCTTCCGTGTTATCTAATACGGGTACGGCAGCTTGCTTACTTCCTGTCGTATTAGGGATTTGCGCCGCAGCCAAAATTCCGGCTTCACGTCAATTGATGCCATTGGCCTTTGCCTGCGGGCTTGGTGGTATTATGACTATGGTCGGCACACCACCAAATATAATTGCTAATGGAGCTTTACAAGCTGCTGGATTCAAAGAAACTTTTGGTTTTTTTGAATATGCTTGGATTGGCTTGCCATTAACCATTGCCGGTATTTTTTATATGATGTTTATTGGCAAGCATTTGTTGCCAAATGAAGAACTTGATTCTGATCAAGAAATCGAGCAAGAAGTTGAAGCAGGAGATACCAGTGTAAAAAAACAATGGATATCCGGAGCGATTTTATTAGTAGTTGTACTTGTTATGGCTGTTGGTAATAAAATCGGACTTAAAGGAATTGTAACTTTAGAAATGGCGGCTATTATAGGCGCTATGGTATCTGTATTATCAGGTTGCTTAACTGAAAAACAAGCTTATGCTTCTATTGACTGGGTTACAATTTTCTTGTTTGCTGGTATGATGCCTGTTTCAGCAGCCATGGATAAAACAGGTGCCGGTAAATTAATCGCTGGTTGGACTGTGGGTTTAATGGGTGGTTCGCCATCTCCACTAGTTGTAACAGCTATTTTGTTCATTCTTTCTTGTGGATTGACACAATTCATGTCTAATACCGCTTCTGCCGCACTATTGTGCCCTATTGGCGTTGCTATTGCTAAACAACTTGGTGCTTCTCCTAAAGCTGTTTTGATGGCTATTGCCGTAGCGGCATCTTGCGCTTTTGCATCCCCTGTAGGCACACCTCCAAATACTTTAGTACTAGGGCCTGGTGGTTATAAATTTATGGATTATGTAAAAGCCGGCACAGGATTGGTTATAGTGTCTTTTGTAGTATCCATAATAATAATACCTATTGTTTGGCCATTTTTCCCTGGAAAATAATGTCATAGGAACGATAATGAAAGGAGGTGCAATACATGGAAGGTGCAACAAGTAATCCATGGCTAATTGCCATTATTAACTTAACCATTGTTTTTGGTGTGTTGATTGTTTTGGGAATAATTATGAAAATAATTAAGTTTTTTGATAGCATGATTATGGATAAGCAATAAAATCTAAAATAAGAAAAGAGCGTGATTGAATGGATGCATTTTTGGTAGACTTAATGTCTGTATGGAATGACAGCGGTTTTGCTGCTTTCACCATAGGTAATGGCATTATGATGCTTGTTGGTATACTTTTGCTTTATCTTGCTGTTGGTAAAGGTTTTGAACCTTTGCTATTGGCTCCAATAGCTTTTGGTTGTATTTTGGCTAATGTTCCAAAGACTGGGTTTGAAACGGATCCGGGTATTATGCAAATAATTCTTTTCGGTATTAACAATGAAATTTTTCCTCCATTGATTTTCTTGGGGGTTGGTGCTATGACTGACTTTGGGCCGCTAATTGCTAATCCTAAGATGTTGCTCTTAGGTGCGGCTGCACAAGCTGGAGTATTTGTTGCCTTGATTGGGGCCTTATTCTTGGGGTTTACCGTACAAGAATCGGCAGCTATTGGTATTATAGGTGGTGCTGATGGCCCTACCGCTATTTATCTGGCTGCAAAGATGGCTCCACAATTATTAGGAGCTATTGCTGTTGCCGCATATTCTTATATGTCTTTAGTACCATTAATACAGCCACCTATTATGAAGCTGTTTACTACTAAAAAAGAACGCGAAATTAAGATGGCACAACTACGTACTGTTTCTCATTTTGAAAAAATGGTATTTCCGGTTGTAACTACAATTTTCATTTCTCTATTACTACCTCCTGTTTGCGCTTTAATCGGAATGTTGATGTTAGGTAATTTGTTTACAGAAGCTGGTTGTCTGGATAGATTATCTGATACAGCACAAAATGCTTTGATGAATATTGTTACTATCATGTTAGCAACAGGTACAGGTCTTACTATGAAAGCTGAAAATTTCTTGACTTACCAAACAATTTTGATTATCTCGTTAGGTTTAGTTGCTTTTGCTGCTGGAACTGCAGCAGGGGTGCTTTTCGGTAAATTAATGAGCTTTATGGATGGAGGCAAGACAAATCCTTTAATAGGGTCAGCCGGTGTATCTGCAGTTCCTATGGCTGCTCGTGTATCACAAATTGTTGGACAAAAGGCTAACCCAAGCAACTTTTTGCTAATGCATGCTATGGGACCAAATGTTGCAGGTGTAATTGGAACGGCTGTTGCAGCGGGTACTATGCTTGCTATGATTGGACCTATAGGTAAGTAAAGGCCTTAGAACTAATAAAAACGGTAGTTATGCACGTTTGGTGCGTAGCTGCCGTTTTTTACTTTCTTGTGAATTTGTCTACATATCAGTATGAAAATGTGCGAAATTTTGTTATAATATAGGATAGTCTATTAAGCCTAGTTATTATAGAAAGAAAGTTTTGGAGGGATATTTTTGGAGTTGTATAGAGAAGAATCTGTAGCTACAGGCGAAAGAAAAATGTATATGTATGAAGCACTGCTGTTGATAGCAGCGTCTTTTAGTTATGAAGGCTATCATACCTTTGTGTTAGGCAGGCTTAGCATATTGGGGTGGGGTTACAGTTTTTTGTTTTTGGGTTTGTGGATTTGGCGTTGTCTTTTTAAATATACCTATATCTTAACTGATAAACAGTTGGTGATAATTAGCCATGGTTTAGGAATAAAGCGTAGTTATGCCGTAGATTTAGAATTAACAGAAAGTTTTACTAATAAATATGTGAAAAGTTTTTTCAAAAAGACGAAAATAGGGCACTACATACATCGATATTCTTCCTTGGATCCTACGCCTCAAAGATTGTTAGTATTTCGTTAGGGGAAAAAATTATCTGCTGTATTATTTAAAGGAAGCGATCGTTTTATACGTGAGCTAAAGAAACAAATTCCTGATAAATTTTTAGATTTTAATAACTAGAGGGTGAGGTTTATATATGGATCCAGCAACAAATGATGAAATAGGCAAGAGGGTATTTCAAGTTTTTATTGGGGCATTTTTTTATATTTTTTTAGTGGCTAAGCTTATTGGAAGTGAAAACAAGGCTAATTGGTTTAAAAGAAGGGGAAATTACACTTTTTTTAACAGACGTGGAATTTTCGGAGAATACATAAACTTTGGGTACCCAAAAACATGGCAGGGCATTCTTGTGTTCATTGCTATTTATGGTGTAATTTTTGGGTTTGGTTATTGGTATGTATTTTTTTATTAATTTTTTTGCATAAGGAGTGGACTTTGTGGCAGAGGCAGAAATTATAGGTTATGTTATGGAACGTACAGGTCAAAGGGCAAGAGTTAAAATAGATAAAAGTAAAAGCACCAAACAAAATCTTCCTAAGTTTTTAGATTGTTGGAATGCTTGTGAGGAAAAAACCGGTACACAAGTAAGAGTAGAAGTGCAAACCTTAAGCACCAAAAAAGCTAAAATGACTATTTATGGTGTTCCGGTATTAGCTCTTGCGGCTGGATTGGCTTTTGGTAATGGTTTTGCTGGCTCCCTTGGTTGGGACAAAACATGGACTATTATAGGAAGTGGAGTATTGTGGTTGCTGATTGGTTGGAAGTATTCAAGTGATTTCAGACGTGATGCAGCGCGTAAAGGTGAACAATATGTAATTACAGGTGCTTACTATGGTGACACTGCTGCAGATACAGCTATAAAGACTGATATCACTGAAGATGAAAAAAAAGAAGGAAAAAGGCAGGGAGATGAATAATTATGTTTCGCTCTAAGGGCTGGTTTATTTTCTTTTTATTTATGGCCACAGGCGCAATTGTTGGAGGGCTTTTGGGCGATGCTATGTTATCTTCTCAGGCTTTTGGCAGTGGTACGGCTTTCTTGGTGCAGAAGTATCAAGTGTTGAATATACAACCGGTTGCCATTGATTTTTATGTCATGAAGATTACCATTGGTTTTGCTTTTACACCTAATTTGGTAGCTATTTTAGGTATGGTTATAGCACTGCTTTTATTTAATCGCATTTGATTACAAGGAGAAAAAAATGACATTTATACTAGCTTCAGAATCACCTAGACGGTTGGAGCTATTACGGCAGATTGGTATAGAACCCAAGGTAGAGTTAAGCAATTATCATGAAGAGATGTGCGCATCCAACCCTGCTGAACTAGTTAAGGCTAATGCCGTGGGCAAGGGGAAAAGTGTTTTGCCTAAGTGCACCGGTGATGACGTAGTTATTGCAGCTGATACCATTGTAGTACTGGATAATATGATTTTGGGTAAGCCTAAAAACAGTGAAGAAGCTTTTAAGATGTTAAGAAATTTAAGTGGCAGGCCACATGAGGTATTAACTGGAGTGGCTGTATTTTATAAAGGGAAAAAGAAGGTTGCAGTAGAAAAAACTATTGTTAAGTTTCGTAAGTTAACAGACAAGGAAATACAGGATTATGTAAAAACCGGTGATTCCTTGGATAAAGCGGGAGCATACGGTATTCAAGGACGAGGGGCTATTTTTATTAATTCCATAGCAGGTTGTTACAATAATGTAGTAGGATTACCTTTAACCAGACTTTATACACTATTCGCAGAACTGGACGTGACACCATATGACGAACCGCCTAATCAAGGAATTACCACCGGAAGATCGACCTAGGGAGAAGCTTATACTTCATGGGCCTCAGGTGTTAAGCACTTCAGAATTATTAGCTATTTTAATTAGAACGGGAACGAAAGAAAAGTCGGCATTGGAAATTGCAAGGGAGCTAACTGCAAATGAAATGAAGTTGAGAAATTTAGCCAGTGTACACAGCGTTGAGCAATTAGTAAAAACAAAGGGCTTGGGTCCAGCTAAAGCAACGACTATTTTGGCGGCTCTGGAATTAGGAAAGCGTATTGCTTGTGCAAGCACATTGGAGCGTGATGGTATTAGTGCACCTGAAGATGGTGCAGCACTTTTGATGCCGCGGTTGAGATATGAAACTAATGAGCACTTTATTATAGTGCTTTTAAATGCAAAGAATAAAGTTATATTGGTCGAGCAAATTTCCGAAGGCTCTTTGAATTCATCAGTAGTGCACCCCAGAGAAGTGTTTTCTCCAGCCGTGTTGCATCATGCGGCAGCAATTTTGGTCGGACATAATCATCCGTCGGGAGATCCCACACCAAGTAAAGAAGATCGTTCACTCACAGATGTTTTAGCACAAACCGGAACAATTATGGGAATACCGCTTTTAGACCATATTGTTATTGGTGATGGGATCTATTTCAGTTTTAAGGAGCACGGGTATTTATAGAAAGAAGGGGACAAAGCATGTTTGGATTTTTTAATTCCTTTTCTAAGGATATGGGGATTGACCTAGGAACAGCAAATACGCTTGTACATTTAAAGGGTAAGGGTATTATAATTCGGGAGCCATCCGTTGTAGCTGTTGAAAGGGATACTAATACAGTTTTGGCTGTAGGTGCTGAAGCAAAGCGTATGATAGGAAGGACGCCGGGTAATATTATTGCTATTCGTCCTCTAAAAGATGGTGTTATTGCTGATTTCGATATTACCCAAGCTATGTTACGTTTTTTTATAAAAAAAGCTATACGTAACAAGTCTTTTGTGCGCCCACGTGTCGTAGTTGGAGTACCATCAGGAGTTACAGCTGTAGAAAAAAGAGCTGTGGTTGATGCTGCTATTCAGGCGGGAGCCAGAGAAGCTTATTTGATTGAAGAACCTATGGCAGCTGCTATTGGTGCTGGGTTACCTGTGCAAGAAGCAACGGGGAGTATGGTAGTAGATATTGGCGGTGGCACCTCAGAGGTTGCAATTATTTCTTTGGGTGGCATTGTGGTAAGCAAATCTCTTCGTATTGGTGGCGATGAAATGGATGACGCCATTGTACAGTACATTAAAAGAAAATATAGTTTGTTGATTGGCGAACGTACAGCTGAGGAAGTTAAAATTGAGATTGGGACAGCCATGGAAGTAGAACGTCCTGCACGTATGAATATTAGAGGACGTGATTTAGTTACAGGTTTGCCTAAGACTTTGACTATTAATCAAAATCAAGTACGAGAAGCTTTAGCTGAGCCTATAGAGGGAATTATCGATGCAATAAAAGCTACTTTAGAAAAGTGTCCCCCGGAGCTAGCTGCTGATATCATGGACAGAGGTATCGTTATGACGGGTGGCTCTTCTTTGTTGCGCAACTTTGATCGTATTTTAAGCCGCGAAACAGGAATGCCGGTTTTAGTTTCTGAGGATGCTCTATCTTGTGTTGCTTTGGGAACAGGTATTGCTGTGGAACATATAGATGTGTTCAAAAAAGGCTTTATGACTACAGGTCGAAGATAATTTAGAACAATTAGGGGATAGCCCATGAATAAAAGAAAGTCAATAACAATCATAGGAGCAATTATATTACTGCTATTAATGGGATTAGTAGTTGACAGTAGAGCTAGATTTCCTATGGTTAATCGAATAATAATTACGGTCATGAGTCCGGTTACTTATGTAGTTACAGCAATAGCCGATGGGGTGCATAATACCACCGGTTATTTTGCATCACTTTCAAACTTGAAAGCTGAAAATGAAAAATTGCAAAAAGAAATTAATACTTTACGTCAAGATAACATAGATCTTATAGCTATGAAGGCTGAAAATGAAAGACTTAGTCAATTACTGAATTTTAAGGAACATCATCCACAGCTTAAATTTCAACCAGCCAAAGTTATTGGCAGAGATATTGGAGATTTAAAAGATACTATTCTAATAAATCAAGGTTCCAATGTTGGTTTGAAGCTAAATATGTCAGTAGTAACAGGGGCCGGACTAGTGGGTATAGTTGACAGTGTTTATCCGAATGCCTCTAGAATACTGCTTATAAATAGCCCTCGCAGTAAAATTGGCGGGATGAATTTGCGAGGTGACTCACGTGTGGCAGGAATTGTGGGAGGCGTAGCCGGTCAAGATGCTTCTTTGGAAATGAATAATATGGCTAGGGACGCTGATTTACTGCCGGGAGATACGGTTGTTACTTCAGGGTATAGTGGTCATCATCCTGCAGGACTTATTATAGGGACTATTGAGGAAGTACAAAAAGACGATGGGGGTTTGACTAAAGTAGCTACTATTACTCCTAGTGTAGATTTTTCGCGCTTAGAGGAAGTTATGGTTGTCACTAATTATGATGATTTTTCAGGGTTGTTACAAGACAGCAACAGCAAAGTTGATGTGAAAAAGAAAATCATCAAAGGAGGAGCGGTTCAATGAGATTATTAATTTGGCCGTTTCTAGTTATATTTTTACTTGGGTTACAAAGCACCTGGTTTAAGCTTTTTAATAGTGCCCAGGCACCAGATCTGTTGCTATTATTTGTACTATTATATTCTCTAGACGCAGGAGAAAAGCATGGGGCTATCTGCGGATTTTGTGTGGGAGCAATACAAGATGTTTTAACGTTTTCACTTTTTGGGTTCCATATTATTACTCGTTGTTTGGTGGGATTAGTCGTTGGAGCCTCTCGTGGTAGTGTTTTTAAAGATAGACCCATAACATTTGTAATGTTAGTGGGTCTTACCAGTATAGTCATTAAGGTGGTTTATACTGTTGTTTTGATGGTATTTAACTGGGAAATTTTCAATGTTTCCACGTTGCTTGTTAATTCCGGTAAATATTTATTATGGAATTTGGTTTGTGCACTGCCGGTTTGGTTTATTTACAATATAGCAAAAGAATGGCTGTGGCAAAAAGAAAATCCATATTATCATTTGTAATATAGGCGGGTTTTACCGGTATTATAATAAAATTTTCAATAAAAGAGTCATTAAAATATAGAAATAATATATAGATTTGTGAAGGGAGGCTGCATTTTGCTTAATAAGACATTTGCATATCGTTTAGAAATCATGATGTTTGCAGTAATTGCTATTATTATGATTCTTATTGGCAGAATGGCTTACTTACAAATATATAGGGGTGCTTACTATGACAGACAGTCTGAAGGGAATCGCACTCGTTATACAACCATTTTGGCTCCGCGTGGAATTATCTATGATTCTAACGGAGAAGAGCTAGTTAATAATAAGCCTGGGTTTATGATTTCCCTCATGAGAAGAGGAGAATCTTACAAGCCGGAAGTCATCGAGCGATTATCGGTGATTTTAAAAATACCAGAGTCTAAAATTAGAGAAATAATAGATAAAAGTAAGGATAATTATGAGCCTGTGCGTTTAATGCGTAATGCCTCACCTGAAATTGTTACAAAAATAGAGGAAAACTTGCGTGACTTGCCGGGAGTAATGTTGGAGGTTCAACCGGTTAGAAATTACGTTAACAAAAATTTGGCCGTCCAAACCTTGGGTTATGTTGGAGAAATTAGTGAATATGAAATTGATAATGGCCTTTATAAGGGGTTGAAGGCTGGTAGTATTATTGGTAAATTTGGGTTAGAGCGTTTTTATGATAATTTTTTGCGTGGGACGGATGGGAGTTATCGTGAAGAAGTTGATGTAAACGGCAGGGTAGTAAAAATAATGGACAAAGTAGATCCTAAGCCCGGCCATGGGCTAGTGCTTACTATTGATGCTAAAATGCAAAGAGTGGCTGAAGCCGCTGTTGATAAACAGTTACAAAGTTTAGGTGCCAGGGCCTGTGCTGTTGTTGCTATGGATCCTTATACAGGAGAGATAAAAGCGTTGGTTTCTAGACCGGATTTTGACCCCAACTGGTTTGTTAATGGTATTTCAGAAAAACATTGGCAGGCAATTAACAACGATTCTTTTGATCCGATGACCGATAAAGCAATTGCTGGACAATACCCACCCGGGTCTACTTTCAAAATTGTTACAGGTTCTGCAGCATTAGAAGAGAAAAAGGTTACACCGGAGGAACTGATTTTTGACTCAGGAAGGCACAAGCTAATTGATATGCGTAATGCTAACGGTGAAGCGTTGGGATGGATAGATTTTAAAAAAGCCTTATCTGCCTCTGACAATGTTTACTTTTATGAAATGGGCAATCGGTTAGGTATTGACTTATTGGACAAATATGCAGCCAAGTTTGGATTTGGAGCTAAAACAGGTATTGATCTTGATGGTGAAGCAGATGGACTTATTGCTAATCCTAAATATAAGATGAAGGTCTTTGATGAAGACTGGTTTTTAGGTGATACCTTTAATGCCGCAATTGGTCAGGGATTTAACTTGGCGACTCCTATTCAGGTAGCGACTATGCTTAGTGCTGTGGCTACTGATGGTAAGCGCTTTGAACCACATTTGGTTAAAAAAATTTTAAATGATGATGGGAGTGTATTTAAAACTTTCAAACCGAAACTCCTGGGCAGTTTACCTGTGTCGCGCGAAAATTTGACCTTAATTCAAGACGGGTTGAAGGCTGTAACCCAAGAAGGTGGTACAGCTGCTGATTTAGGAACACTGCCGGTATCTGTAGCAGGTAAGACCGGTACGGCAGAAAATCCTCATGGAAGAGACCATGGTTGGTTTATTGCCTATGCACCGGCTGACAAGCCAACTTTAGTAGTAATATGCATAGTTGAGCAAGGTGGTTATGGTTCTGTAGCGTCTGTTCCTATAGTAAAAAGCATCTTAGAGTATGCTTTTGGGCAAAGCACACAAAAGCAAGGAGGGTAAGACATGCTTGACAAAAAAATAGTAAACAATTTAGATTATGTTTTACTCTTTGGAGTATTCTTACTTACGGGTATAGGCATTATGCTTATTGGCAGTGCTACTCATGCCAATGTAGATTCTCCGAACAGATATTATTATGTTTTTAGACAGGCTTTGTTCGCTTTTGTAAATATATGCATTGGTTATTATTTGTTGCATTTTGATTATCGCATGTTGAAGGATTTAGCTAAACCAATGTACGTGTTAAATATAATAATGCTCTTAGCTGTTATGTTTTTTGGCCGCACAGTTCTGGGAGCTCAACGCTGGATTCAGCTAGGCCCTTTTAGTATACAACCAAGTGAGTTTGCGAAAGCCATTATGATTATAGCGTTGGCGGCTTACGTGGATAAGAGGGTTAATACTTTAGATAATCTTCGTGGGTGGATACCTGTTTTCGCTTATGTATTCGTACCCTTTATTTTAGTAATGAAGCAGCCGGATTTAGGCACATCACTAGTCTTTCTGGCTATTTTGCTAGGTATTATGATCATTTGCGGATTTAAGAAAAAATATTTTTTGGCTATGGGCTTTGGTGTACTTGCGGCAGCACCTTTGTTATGGGGCGTGTTGCATGAATATCAGCGCAACCGTATTCGAGTGTTTTTAGACCCTGGACTTGAACCATATGGAAGTGGCTATCACGTTATTCAATCAATGATTGCTATTGGGTCAGGACTTTTAACCGGTAAAGGATTATTTGCTGGTACTCAGAGTCAGTTGAATTTTTTACCGGAAAATCATACGGATTTTATTTTTGCCGTTGCTGGTGAGGAATTTGGCTTTATTGGCGTCACGATAATTTTATTATTGTATTTGTTAATTATCTACCGTGGGTTCAGTATTGCTATGAATGCTACTGATAACTTTGGCTGTCTTTTGGCAACGGGTATCGTTGCTATGTTTACTTTTCATGTTTTGGTTAATGTGGGTATGACTTCAGGTATTATGCCTGTAACAGGTGTTCCGCTTCCCTTCATGAGTTACGGTGTTAGCTCGCTAACCACAAATATGCTTATGATTACATTATTATTAAATATCGACCTGCATCCCCAAAGATTAAGATTTCATTAAGGAGTTTATATGAGAAAAGAAATGTCTCTTGAAATATTGAGCTAGGTAGAAAACCCGGCACGTTATACAGGTATGGAATTTGGCAGTATTATTAAAACTGCAGAGGAAACGAAAGTTTCTATTGCTTTAGCTTTTCCGGATGTTTACGAAGTAGGTATGAGTTACCTAGGATTTAAAATACTCTACCATATACTAAATGCCCAACCGGGAGTGGCGGCAGAACGTACTTATGCGCCTTGGGTAGATATGGAAGCGAAGATGCGGGAAAATTCTTTGCCACTAACATCATTGGAAACAATGAAAGCCCTAAATAAATTTGATTTTGTGGGCTTTACTTTGCAATATGAGCTTTCCTATTCCAATATTTTAAACATGTTGGATTTGGGGGGCATAACAATGCTGGCGACAGAACGCACAGAAGATGATCCTTTAGTTATTGCAGGAGGTCCTTGTGTTTTCAATCCGGAACCTTTAGCTGATTTTATTGACTTCTTTATTGTTGGAGAGGGCGAAGAGGTCATGGTGGAGGTTATGGACCTCTACAAAAAGTGGAAAAACGAGGGCAAACCAGGAGGTCGGAAAGAGTTCTTGGAAAGGGTGGTTCAAATTCCAGGAATTTATGTACCAAGTTTTTATAAGGTCGATTATTTGGAAAAAGAAACGCAGGGGATTCCGGCCGGTTGTGTGAAGAGTGTAACAACTGTTAACAGTTTGGCGCCTACTGCTGTGCAAAAAAGAATAATAAATGATTTAAACACTATAGATTATCCGACTAAACCTATTGTTCCATACGGAGAAATAGTTCATGATCGTATTATGTTGGAAATTTTCCGTGGTTGTTCTCGTGGTTGTCGTTTTTGTCATGCAGGTATGGTTTATCGGCCCGTGAGGGAACGCAAACCTGAGGTGTTGAAAAAATTAGCCAGACAATTAGTAGACAATACCGGTTATAATGAAATGTCCTTAGTATCTCTTAGTACAGCAGATTATTCCTGCTTAGAACCATTAATTCATGATCTTATAAATGAATTTAAAGAGGAGAAGGTTAGCGTGTCGTTGCCTTCTCTACGTATAGATAGTTTTTCCGTGGGGCTTGCTAAGGAAGTTCAGGCTGTGCGCAAAAGCGGTTTAACCTTTGCTCCTGAAGCAGGAAGCCAACATATGCGGGATGTTATAAACAAAGGCGTAACTAAAGAGGATTTAATGAATGCTGTGGGAGCAGCCTTTGAAAATGGTTGGTCTCAAGTAAAATTGTATTTTATGCTCGGCCTGCCGGGCGAAACTGATGAAGATATTTTGGCCATTGCCGAACTAGCTAAAGCGGTGCAGGGTAAATATAAAGAGGTAACAGGTAAAGGTGGCGCAAAAGTTACTGTTAGTGTTGCTTCCTTTGTTCCCAAACCTTATACACCATTCCAATGGGTGGGACAAAATCGTCTTGAGGAAATAAATCGCAAACAAATGCTTTTGAAAGATGCTTTGAAAATAAAGAACATCACTTACCAATATCATGATTCTATAACAAGCGTTATTGAAGGTGTTTTCGCTCGTGGAGATCGCAGATTGGGTAAAGCCTTGTATTTGGCTTGGCAGCGTGGAGCTAAGTTTGATGGTTGGAGTGAACATTTTTCCTATGATAGGTGGGTACAAGCTATAAGTGATGCCGGGTTGGATAAAGATTTTTATGCTACACGGGAAAGGGCAGAAGCGGAAGTGTTTCCTTGGGAACATATTCAGCCGGGAGTATCTAGACAATTTTTGTGGAATGAATACGAAAAATCAAAAACTGGTACGCTGACAGATGATTGCCGCCATGGGGATTGCACAGGTTGTGGCGTGTGCCCCGCCTTAGATGCCAAAATAATAGATTGGAAGAGTAGTGTCTTATGAAATTACGCATGCAAATAACAAAAGAAGCGGGGATACGTTTTGTTTCCCATTTGGAATATACTCGCACAATTGAACGTGCTATAAGAAGAGCGAAATTGCCAGTGGCTTATTCTGAGGGCTTTAATCCTCATATAAAATTTTCGTTGGCATCTGCGTTAGGGGTAGGGATTACTAGCCAGGCAGAATTCGTAGAAATAGAACTGGCAAAAGAAATTGATATTACAGTTGCCGTGGAAAAATTGACAGAAGCTTTACCCATGGGAATTCATATCAAAGCTGCTGATGTTGTTGGTAGTAAAACGCCAAAACTCATGGCTATTGCTAGCGGTGCTGATTATTATGTGCGGATTCCTTGCTTTGGAGATTGCCTAGAGCAATTGCAAAGATTTAATAGCGCGGAATCTGTGCTATTTCAAAAACCTATTCCTAAGGGACGTGGAAAAACAAAGGAAATCCAAGTGAAGGATTTTATCAAAAAAGTCGAGTACGACTATAGTAATAAGGAATTAGAGTTAAGATTTGCTTGTAAAATAACCACAACCGGTAGTATGAAAGCTACGGAGTTATTAAAAATATTGCGGGACCAATTTTCTGTGCCACTTATATTAGAACAAGCTGATATTCAGAGGACAGATTTATATGCTGTTAATGATAAGGGAAGAAAAAAAATGCTTATAGGGAATTGAAATATTGTTAGAAGTCGAATGGCACTAAGTACAATTGCAATGTCTAGAAAGTTATTTTTATCTTGTTTAGTACTAACCTTTATATTGCCGCAGTCACTTATAATGTTTCACTAAGGGAGTGTGAATTGCCATGACTACTATTATTGTAAGTGTAAAACCTGAAGAAACCCGCATGGGTGTGGTTGCTAATCATAGATTGTGTGAATATGTCGTGGAACGCAATAGTGAGCAACATTTAGTCAGCAGTATATTTAAAGGCAAAGTTAATAATGTAGTGCCGGGGATTCAAGCCGCTTTTGTTGACATTGGTAAAGATAAAAACGCCTTTTTATATATGGAAAAAGGAGAAAAACTAACAGAAGGTCAATCCATTTTAGTGCAAGTTGTAAAGGATGCAAGAGGTACAAAGGGACCGGCGGTGACAAGAGAAATTACGATACCTGGCCGTTATGTAGTTTTACAACCATTTCGCGATAACGTAAGTCTTTCCAAAAAAATTACCGGAAAAAGCGAGCGTAATAGACTACGGACTATTATGGAGACAAATAAGCCTGAAGGAATGGGGTTTGTTGTACGTACTGCGGCAGAAGGTATGGGAGAAAAAGAGCTTTTGTCAGATATGCACGCTTTAATTAGCGATTGGCAGGTTATTTCTGTTAGAGGACAACGAGGAAAGGCTCCATTACTACTTTATCGAGAACTTGACTTATCTGTGCGCATTGTAAGAGACTATGTTAGTGATGCAGTAACTAAGATTATTATTGATGATGAAACAGTTTGCAAACGTGTGCAAGAATTAGTGGATAAAATGGATAATCTTGATGCAGACGTAGTGTTTTATGATGGGAACACTGATGTTTTTAGCAAATTCAAACTTAATAAGCAAATAGAAGGTATCTCAGACCGTCAAGTTTGGTTGGAGTGCGGCGGTTATTTAGTTTTTGATTATACGGAAGCAATGACTGTTGTAGATGTTAACAGCGGCAAATACAGCGGGCAGGAAACACTTGAAGAAACAATTATGGAAATAAATCGTCAAGCTGCAGTGGAGATTGCACGACAATTGCGTTTACGCGTTATAGGTTGTATTGTAGTTGTAGATTTTATTGACATGCATACAACAGAACACCAAGAAGAAATTTTAAGTATTTTGCGGAATACACTTTCAGATGATAAAATGGAACCTAAAGTGCAGGATATAACTAAATTGAATTTAGTTGAAATCACGCGAAAAAAAGCTAGGCAAAATTTGTCAACAATACTTTACAGTGATTGTCCAACTTGTCAGGGGAGTGGACGCGTACAGTCCCCTGAAACTATTGGGGTAGAAATCAGGCGACGTTTGAGAAGTTTTATGCAGGAAGGTAATATTAGTAAAAATTTATTGCTGTCAGTGCATCCTCTTGTAGCAAAATGGTTAATCTCTACCAACATAAAAGATATGGAAAAAGAATTTTCCTGTGCTATTAAGGTGGAAAGTGATGCTTCCTTACACATAGAAGCATTTGCTATTTTGGATAATGGTCGTTAGATAAAATTTTCTATAAAAGAGGTGATCACTGTGAAATTTGATATCCCCAATTATGTGAAAAAAATTATTGTGGCGTTAACCAATGCTGGTTTTGAGGCTTATGTGGTAGGTGGAGCAGTACGTGATTTATTATTAGGAAAAGAACCAAAAGACTTTGATATTGCAACTAATGCTAGGCCTGACGAAATTAAGTTAGTGGCACAACAAAACGGATTTGGTATTGTCAGAGAGCTTGGGCAGAATTTTGGGGTTATAATGCTTACCATAGGTAAAAATACTGTGGAGGTTGCCGCTTTTCGCAACGAAACTTATGGCGCAGACGCACATCGTCCAGCAGAGGTATGGTATTGTGATACGGTAGAAGAGGATTTGGGACGGCGCGATTTTACAATTAATGCTATGGCATTAGATTACGGCGGAGGAATTATTGATTTTTTTTCAGGCCGCGAGGATTTACAAAAGAAAATTTTAAAAACGGTAGGAAATGCTGATAAAAGATTTGAAGAAGATGCCTTGCGTATGTTTCGGGCTTGTCGATTTATTGGGCAATTGGGTTTTTCCTACGATATAAAAATAAAATCAGCTATAAAGCGCAATTTAACAAAAGTAGAAGGACTGTCACTTGAACGTGTACGCACTGAACTAAATAAACTTGTTTGTTCCCAGTATGCGGAAAAAGGTATGGAACTTTTGGTGGACAGTGGATTAGCAGGGGAAAGCTGCCGTTATCGTGCAGATAAAACCGAGCAATTAATTCCTATTTTACCGGAACTTATGAAGTTAGTTGGGGTTAAACAAAATTCTCGTTATCATCAATATGATGGATGGAATCATACGTTGGCAGCATTAGCTAATAGTGACAGAAGTTTGGAAGTCGGCTGGGCAATTATACTTCATGATGTAGCTAAAGGGCTTGAAGGCATCCGAGGTGTTAATGCTGATGGAGAACCAACGGATTTTGGACATGACGTTCTAGGTGCTAAAATGGCTAAGAATATTTTGACCAGGTTGCATTTTTCAACAGTAGTAATACAAAGGGTTACTTGGTTGGTAAAGAATCATATGAGGTTTGGTACAAATATAGCGGCAAAGGATGAAACTACCTTGCGCTGGATTAGGCAAACAGCAAGAGAAGGAATGTTCAGAGTTACAAAAGAAATGGCGGAAGCTTTTAAGCAGCTAGTAGCTTTATGCATTGCGGATTTATCAGCAACTACTGCCCACGAGCAGGAAGTTATTGCAGCGCAGATGTATGGTAAAAAACTTATTATTATGGCATATGAAATGCCTGTGCATACTACGGACTTGAATATTAGTGGTAAAGAGTTAGGAGAAATTGTTCCTAAACAAACTGATTTGGCTGAAATAATGCAGCTTCTTTTGTTACGCGTTCAAGATGGGGAATTAACTAATGAGCAAAGTATTTTGAGAAAAGCAGTACAGGCTTGGCATGAACGCAGTAGACATAAAAAAAGATAAATTAAAAACGCAGGAATCCTTTTTAATGATTCCTGCGTTTAATTTATTTATTTTATTGTTTTTAGTTCAGTCCAATATCTATCATATAAGGTAAGGCCATCACCAATATCTTTTAACCATTCACCTTGCTTAACGTCATTAACGGCAACCTTGAGCATAGGATCGCTAAGGAATTCTTTAGAGTGAAACTCTCTAGCTTTCTCATTAGGGTCATTGTAGCCAATATATTCATAGTTTTGTGCACTAATTTTAGGTTCATACATAAAGTTTATAAATTTTTCTGCAAGCTCTTTGTTTTTAGCGCCTTTGGGAATAGCGAATGTGTCAGCCCAAATCAGGGTGCCTTCTTTAGGAATTACAAACCCAATATTTTTATTGTCTTTATAGGTAAAGGATGCGTCACCTGACCACATAGTACCAATCCAAGCCTCTTCAGCAATAAATTTTTGCTTAATTGTATCAGTGTCATAGGCTAAAATAGAAGGCGCAAGGGTTTTTAAATCAGCAAACGCTTTATCCAACTGGTCTTTATTTGTGGAATTATTGGAGAAGCCATTTTTTTTCAAGGCCATACCGAATACTTCACGGCTATCATTTAATAGAATTACGCGTCCTTTATACTCTGGGTTCCATAGATCAGCCCATGAGGTAGGAGTTTCTGTTATATATTTTTTATTGTAAACAATGCCTGTCATGCCCCAAGTATAGATTACGGAATAATCACCGGTTGGATCGTAGGAGGGAGCCTGCAATGGTTTTACAATATTTTTCATATTTGGGATTTTAGTTTTATCAAGTTTTTCTAATAAATTCAATTTCACCATAGTGGATACCATGTAGTCGGAAGGCTGAATTAAATCATATTGAGCGCCACCTGCTTGAATTTTAGCTAACAATTCTTCATTGTTGGCGAAAACATCATAGTTAATTTTGCAATTATATTTTTTTTCAAACGCAGCTAACACTTCCGGAGAAAAATTGTCGGCCCAACTAAATAAATTCAATACTTGTTTTTCACCTTTCTCGTTAGTAACAGATTGTTTAGCGGTGTTACTCCCACACCCCATTACCAATAAAGCTATAGTAAAGAGCCCTACTAGCGCTAATCTAATTCTTTTTTTCATCATCGTATCACCTTTTTCTTTATTTATTAAACTAAGCCTCTGGTTACTCTTTTTCCTTTTTAGAAGAAGTGTGTTGCGGCTGTAATACCTGAGCAATAATAATTAGGGAAATAGTTGCAAACATTAAAACTGTAGATAATGCATTTATTTCAGGGGATATTCCACGTTTAACCATGGCATACACATACAAAGGCAAGGTAGTTGAATTAGGCCCGGCCACAAAAAAACTAATAACAAAATCATCAATGGAAAGTGTGAAAGCTATGAGTGCTCCGGCAACAATTCCCGGTAACGCTAAGGGAAAAGTTATATAACGGAAGGTTTGCCATGGAGTAGCATAAAGGTCGCTGGCTGCTTGTTCCAAATCCTTATGCATGCCTTCCAGGCGAGCGTTTACAGTAATAATAACGAAGGATAAACAAAATGTAATGTGAGCTAAGATTAAGGTAACTTTTCCCAAAGGAACAGAAGTTTGAGAGAATAGGACTAATAAAGATAACCCCATGACTATTTCGGGTATCAGAATTGGCAAATATAAAAGACCATTAATAACAGCCTTGTATTTGTAAGTATAACGGTTTAGTGCTAGGGCTGCCATCGTACCTAAAATAGTAGAAACAAAAGTGGAAACTGCAGCGATCATAAGACTGTTCGTTAGTGCTTCAAGTACTCTTTGATTATGTAAAAGTGCAATATACCATTTAAATGTAAAACCGGTCCACACGGCATTGATGCGGGAATCGTTAAAAGAATACAAGGTTAAAATAAGCAGCGGTAAATATAAAAAAGCTAAGATAGCCAGCGAATATGCAAATAAAGCGCTGCTACGCCAATTTTTCTTCATTATTAGTACCACCTTCCTGTTTTTGGATGGCTTTGTAATACAGGACAATCAGTACTAAAGCTAATACGGCTAAAACAATGGACAAAGAGGACCCAAAAGGCCAGTCTCTCGCAGAAAGAAACTGATTTTGAATCAAATTGCCAATAAGGGCGCTTTTTGCGCCACCCATGACGTCAGGAACGACGAACATACCTAGTGAAGAAATAAAGACCAATATAGAACCGGCAGCTACCCCAGGCAAAGTTAACGGAAATGTTACCTTACGAAAAGCGGTAAATGGCTTTGCCCCAAGGTCTGAAGCAGCTTCTAAAAGCCTATGATCTAATTGTTCAATTGAGACATAAATAGGTAGAACCATAAATGGTAAAAGGGCATAAACCATACCTAACATTACGGCATAATCGTTGTAAAGCAGTGGTAACGGTTGGGTTATCCAGCCTAGTTTTAAAAGCAATGTGTTTATTAAGCCTTGAGAACGCAAAATAACAACCCAAGCATAGGAACGAATTAAAAAGTTAATCCAAAAAGGAATCATAACTAAAATCAGTCCCGGTTGCTGCCATTTGTGGGGCAGCTTAGAGATACTATAAGCTAGAGGATAACCCATACAAAAGGTTATAAGTGTTGTGACTAAAGCCGTAAAAACAGTATCGACAAATATTCGAATGTAAAGTGGTTCTAAGAATCTTTGGTAGTTGGCAAAAGTAAAGTTGAATATTACTTGACCATAGGGTGTGCGAGCGGCAAAGGAAACGGCTATTACAATTAGCATGGGAACGCCAAAAAAAAATATTAGCCAAGATATAGCAGGTGCAACTAAAAGCTTTCCTTTTCTCATGGTTTCACACCTACCGCATCTTGTGGATACCACCAAATACCGACTCGTTCGTCTGGACACCACCGCTTAACGTCGTCAAAATATTGGTAAGCCACAACTGTTTGATTAGAATTGTCTAAACGAACAAAAACTTTATCAATAGTACCATAGAAGACCACATCTACAACGGTACCATAGTATTCAGGTAAGGGGTGCACGAAATTTTCTTCTTCTTCCTCGCATATATTAAGTTTTTCAGGACGAATAGCTAAAATATTTTCTTTATCCAAATCAAAAAAATTGCTTTCACCAATGAATTGTGCAACAAATCTAGAAGATGGGTTATGATAGATGTTATCAGGAGTAGAATCTTGCTCTATACGACCTGCATTCATAACTACGATACGATCACTCATGGTTAGCGCTTCCTCTTGATCGTGAGTAACATAGACAAATGTAAGGCCTAAACCACGTTGTAAATTTTTAAGTTCCAGCTGTAAATTTTTCCGCAGTTGATAGTCTAAGGCCCCTAAAGGTTCATCTAAAAGTAGAACTTTGGGGTTATTAACAAGTGCCCGGGCTATAGCCACACGCTGCTGCTGTCCACCGCTTAGTTGTTGTGGGCGCCTAGCGCGAAAATCTTCCAATTGGGTTAAGTATAATACCTGATCTATACGTTCATTTTGTTTTTCTTTTGGAACTTTTTTCATCAGAAGTCCAAAACGAATATTTTCTTCCACATTCATGTGTGGAAATAAGGCATAGTTCTGGAAAACCATATTAACATCCCTTTTGTAGGGTGCAAAGGTGGTAACGTCTTCATTATCCAAAAATATTTGACCGGAGGTAGGTTCTTCAAGGCCTGCAATCATACGCAATAAAGTAGTCTTTCCACAGCCGGAAGGACCAAGTAAGGTAATGAATTCACCATCAGCGATAGTTAAATCTATGTGAGGAATAATCAAATTATTCCCAAATTTTTTGGTAATTCCCTGTAAGCGTACCATCTCTTTCATTTCGACATTTTCACAACCTTCCCGTGCAATAAGAACACAAATATTATAGCATATTTCGCTACAGACTTTACATTTTTTTTACATAATAAAGAGGGATTTGCTTAGTGATTATAGAATTATATATGATACAATTAAAGCGGAAAATCGTGTTACAAAAGCAAAAAGGGGAAAAGCATGGAAATAGAAACGCAAAATTTAGTTTTAAGTAAAGCCTTAATAGAATTTATTTTTGAAGCGGCTCATATACAAAGATGGAATGATCATATTAGGCCTCAGGGTTTTACAGAATTAGATAAACAAGCTCATAAAATGATGATTCTTTATGTTTTAGCTCGTTATGAAGAAAAAGAGCATGACGCTAAGTTAGATTGGCAAGTCCTTATTGAAGGCGGCATTTTTGAGTTGTTTCACCGTATTGTACTGACGGACATTAAACCGCCGGTTTTTCATGAACTAATGCGCTGCAGCGGACCTGCTTTGAATAAATGGGTTTATGATGAGTTGTTAAGACGCGTGCCTGAACTAGGGGGTGCGGAATTTTTCCAAAGATTACAAACTTACTTTGATAAAAAAACTAACTTGAAAGAGAAGAAGATTTTGCGTGCTGCTCACTATTTGGCTACAGAGTGGGAGTTCCGTATTGTTTATCATTTGAATCAAGGTATTTATGGCTTGGAAGAAACCAAGCGTGCTATTGCTAACGAACTGGAAGATCATTATGATTTGGCCGGTGTTAAGAAAATTGCTCTAGGCGGTAAAACAAGGAGTTTTATTGACCTAGTAGGACAGTTGCGTTTTCAAAAGCGATGGTCACAGTCACCTCGCGTACCGGAGACCTCTGTTATGGGGCATGTGCTTATTGTGGCGACATTGTCCTATTTTTGTGCATTAAGTATGGGAGCCTGCAAGCAAAGACTGGTTAACGACTTTTTAGGCGGACTTTGGCATGACCTGCCTGAAGTTTTGACCCGCGATATTATTTCACCAATTAAGCGTTCTATAAAAGGGTTGGATGAATTAATCAAAGAAATAGAAAAACGCCAAGTAGCAGAGAAAATATTACCGTTGTTACCTAGTGAATGGCATCAAGATATCATTAATTTTACCAGTAATGAGTTTGCTAACCGAATTCTTCTAAATGGGCAGCTTAAAACAATTAAAGGAGATATCCCATATAAATATAATACAGATAAATACAGTGCCGTAGATGGTGCCTTGCTTAAGGGTTGTGATCATTTGGCTGCCTTTATGGAAGCTTGGTTATCTATTGAACATGGTATCACCTCCAAGCATTTAGCTTCTGCAGCTATACAGTTGCGGAAAGAGTACACTGGTTGCAAGATTGCCGGTATACTTTTTGGAGAGATATATAAACAATTTAAATAAAATTCAATGGAGAAAAGTATGAGGGGGTGAAAAATGCACAAAGACTGCGGAATTTTTTTTAAAACAGAATTGTATACAAAATACTGAATTCCGTGGACAAAAGCATTTTTTAGGGATATAATTTTTTATAGATAGTTATGGTTTTACAAAAATTTTAGTAGGCGTATTTAAATGGATTTATTTGAAATGGCAAAGATTCCTTTGGAAACAGCGATTAAGAAAATGAAGCTAGATCCGGGCGCTGCAGCTATTATTGAGCAACCGGAGCGTACTTTGGAAGTATCGATTCCTGTAAAAATGGATGACGGCACAGTTCAAATCTTCACTGGGTATCGTTCACAGCACAGCACAATTCTTGGACCGGCTAAGGGTGGTGTTCGTTATCATCAGAATGTATCAATGGACGAAGTGAAAACCTTGGGCTTTTGGATGACTTGTAAGTGTGCGGTTGCCGGGTTGCCTTATGGTGGCGCTAAAGGTGGAATCATTGTTGATCCTGCTAAATTGTCTAAACGTGAATTAGAAGCTCTAACTCGTGGATTTATTGATAGAATAGCACCTATTATCGGTGAAAAAATGGATGTCCCCGCTCCTGATGTTAATACCAATGCTCAAATTATGGCATGGATGATGGACGAATTTAGCAAAATCAAAGGTGAATATACTCCTGGTTTTATTACAGGTAAAGCTATTTGTATGGGAGGATCTTTGGGTAGGACTTCTGCGACAGGTCGTGGCGTTATGACTTCTGTAGTTGAAGCTTTGAGAACCAAAGGCATTAAACCTGAAGAAGCAACTTGTGCTGTTCAGGGTTTTGGCAATGTTGGAAGTTGGTCTGCTAAACTTATTCACGATGCCGGGCTTAAAATTGTAGCCTTAAGCGACGTTGGTGGCGGTATCTATTGTGAAGAAGGATTAGATCCATACAAAGTAGCTGAATATGCTGCGAAAAATAAGGGCCTTATTGCAGGGTATCCGGGAACAAAAGCAATAACTAATGAAAAGGTTTTGGAATCTAAAGCAACTGTTTTAGTACCGGCCGCATTGGAATTGCAGATCACAAAAAAGAATGCTGACAAAATTAAAGCTCAGTTTATTGTTGAGGGTGCTAATGGCCATA
>JAAYAE010000223.1 GCA_012719555.1 Acholeplasmataceae bacterium
CTTCACTGCCACAAACCAATTTTTCGCGCTTTGGTTCATCCATTTTGCTGATATTTTTGTCTTGCAAAATTATGTCCAACTTTTTACCACTCACAGCTAGATCCAGGCACAAATGATAAACCAAACAAATATTATTTTTGCGACGTGCATCAACTGCACGTCGCAAAACTTTTACATCACGAATATTTTCTTTATCAATGTTAAATTTATGCGCCAAAATTTCCACTAAGCTATGCTCATTTGTAATTCCGACACGCAAGTTATTTAGTTTTATTATCATTATTCACTCCGCTTTTTTCAATTTTATTTCTACCATTACATTGTGCGCATCTGCTAATACCTTATCCGGAATATTCAGGGGCATCTTTAACTCTACATCCCCTGTTAATTTATCCAAAACAACCGGTGCTGTCTTTATTTCTTTCAAATTGCTTATAAGTTGGGGCTCGGCCGTTAATTTTACTGCATCCGGAGTAACAATTATCTTATCCACCTTAAAACCAGTTGGTAAGTTACCTGATAAATCTACGGAAATTGGGAACGACTTCGTAGCCAACTGTTTCAACACTTCTACAGAAACATGAACTTTTGATGGTTCAACTTTTATATCATACATTTCTCGGGCATCTTTACTCACAGCTACTACTGCCGCATCATCCTCAAAGTTTTTATCTTTGTTACTAATATCTACTAAAACGACAACCTTACCTACTTCCGCAATTCTACTGCTTGCACCTTGAATAGTAACCTTCATGGGAGACAAATTCATTTTGCCAACAGTTACGCCTGAATTTGGCACACCAACAATACGAGGCTCTATTTCTAAGACTCGCTCACCTACCGTATCTAAGTTTAACTGCAGTAAATTAGGACTTATTTCGATTATTTCTCCCAAAGGAGTTTTTCCTAGAACATTATAAGTTCCAAGTCCCTTTACTGCACCACTAAAGTCTACATATGCTTTAAGGGAATTTTCTGATATTGCCGATACTTGTGACCTTGGCCCGCTGACTTTGATTTTTACTGTTTCCTGTAAATCATGCACAACCATATCAGAAGCCAAGTTTTCTTTAGTCAAAGGAACTGAAAAAGTGCGCGTGGTAAATGGATTTTGTTCATTCATTACGTATAACCACAAGGCACACGCAACTAAAAGCGCCATAATTCTTACAGTCCAAGAATTACCCTGCCCATTATTTTTTCCCATTCTTCTTCTCCTCCCCTTTGGCTTTTGTATCTTCGCCTTTTGGAGTCCCCTTAAGCTTGAGCAAAATACTATCTTTCCAATTGAGCATTGGTTTGCTCATAGCAGGGCGCAAGATATTCTTTATATCTTGATGAGTTAAATAACGTTGTAAGCTTCCACTGCGGGCTAAGGAAATAGTCCCTGTTTCTTCACTAATGACCAAAACCAGCGCATCTGATTGCTCACTAAGACCAATTGCCGCACGATGACGAGTGCCAAGTTCTTGACTAAGATTACTAGCCTCTGTCAAAGGCAAAAGGCAACTGGCAGCAATAATACGGTCACCTCTTATAATAACCGCTCCATCATGAAGTGGTGTATTCGGTATGAAAATATTTTCAAAGAGCTGAGTGGTAATAATTCCATCTATTTGGATACCTGTTTCAATATAGTCAGTCAAACCAGTCTCACGTTCAAAAACAATAAGTGCTCCAATTTTATGCCTTGACATATCATCTGCAGCTGTAGCTACTGCTTCCAGCATATTTTCTACCTGTAATCCGTTTAATACCGTACTCTTACGGAAAAGTTTTCCACGACCAATTTGCTCTAAGGCACGGCGCAATTCCGGTTGAAAAACCACCGGTAATGCTACCATAACAACAGTCATGCTTTTTTCCAGCAGCCAGTTAATAACATATAAGTTTAACCATTTGCTAACCAAAGTAGCTGCAAACAGAACCAGTAAACCTTTTACCAAGGATGCCGCTCTTGTGTTTTTAAGCATTTGATAAAGTTTGTTCAGAAAATATGCTACAACAATTATGTCTAAAATATCCAATATACTAACAGTATAAAGAACACCCTGAATTTGTCTTAACAAAAACATCACCCTCCGCCTTTTATATATTGAATTACATTATACAAAAGTTTTACAGCTCTTGTCACCCTTTTTGCTAAAGTTCTTGTAATAAATAAAAACCGGTTCTTATGAACCGGTTTTAAACAAGCTTAACTATACATGTTTAAACAACGTAGCAATCACTTTTTTTTGCTCTTGTAAAATTTTTTCACCTTTAATAAGTTGCTTTGCATTTTCACTAAAAGCAGGCCCGCCATAAGATGTTCTAGCAGCGACACAATTTTCTGGTTTTAATGCTTCCAATAAGTCTGCCTCAAAGAGTTCGGAGAATTTTTTATACTCTGACAAAGAAATCTCCGGCAAAAACTTTTCTTGTGCAATCGCGTAAGCTACACACTTTCCTACAACTTCGTGAGCTTGCCTAAACGGTAAACCCTTGCGTACTAAATAGTCGGCTAAGTCCGTTGCATTAGAGAAATCCTGATGCACTGCCTCTGCCATACGTTCAACATTAACATTCATAGTTAACAGCATGTCACTATAAACAGCTAAAGAAAATTTTACAGTATCAATGGCATCAAAAAAGCCCTCTTTATCTTCTTGCAAATCTTTATTATAAGTTAATGGTAAGCCCTTTAAAGTTACTAACATAGCCTGTAAATGCCCATAAACACGGCCTGTTTTTCCTCTTACCAATTCTGAAATATCCGGATTCTTTTTTTGTGGCATCATAGATGAGCCTGTAGCAAAAGCATCATCTAGCTCAATAAAGCCAAATTCTGTGCTGGACCATAGGCATATTTCTTCACTAAGCCTAGATAAATGCATCATAAGAATTGACGCAAAGGACAAAAACTCTAAAATATAATCCCTGTCACTAACAGCATCCATACTATTAGCATAAACTTCTTGAAAATTCAATTCTTCGGCAACTTGAAATCTATCAATTGGAAAAGTAGTTCCAGCAATTGCCCCGGCACCCAATGGCATAATATCGGCCCCGGCCCACACGCCCTGCAAGCGGCGGAAATCTCTTTGCAGCATATTAAAATATGCTAACATATGATGAGCAAAAGTGATAGGCTGCGCACGTTGCAGATGAGTATATCC